>NZ_NFIY01000020.1:0-51976 GCF_002163455.1 Megasphaera sp. An286
GGTTGTACGCATAATCCCAAGTCATCATATGGTCAGCTTCGTCAGCTTTTACGACATAGTCGACGATTACGCCGGGGATCTTAACGTCTCTCGGGTCCAGCGTATTCTTAGCTGCTACATCTTTTACCTGAACGATAACGATGCCGCCGCAGGCTTTAGCTGCTTCAGCGATAGCCAAGGCTTCGCCCGTGCCGATTTCGCCGTCCATCGTAACGTTGCCGTCTTCGTCGGCTGTCGTGCCGCGGATGATAGCTACATCAATTTTGTGCGGATGATACCAGAGCCATTCTTCGCCGCCCAATTCAATAACTTCAACGATATCTTCCTTCGTTACATCGTTGATTTTGCCGCCTTCTACACGGGGATCGACGAAGGTACGGAGACCTACTTTGGTAATCGTGCCGGGACGGCGGCCCGCGATGTCGCGGAACCATTGGGAAATCGTACCCTGCGGCAGGTTGTAGGCTTCTACCTTATTGTTGTTGATCAATTCGCCGAGACGCGGGGACAAGTTGAAATGACCGCCGATAATGCGTTTCATCAAACCTTCTTCGCCGAGGTGGTTCAGGCCGCGTTCGCCGCTGTCGCCCTGACCAGCCGCATATACGATAGACAAATC
Source organism: Megasphaera sp. An286 (assembly GCF_002163455.1). Lineage (NCBI taxonomy): Bacteria > Bacillati > Bacillota > Negativicutes > Veillonellales > Veillonellaceae > Megasphaera > Megasphaera sp. An286. Next base: position 620 of record NZ_NFIY01000020.1, read on the forward strand.
CTTCGGCGTGCCGTTGGCTTTAAACGAAGCCTGGATTTCCTTCAATACGGCTTCTGCAAGCAAGCCACCGACAAAACCGCTCGTTGCTAACATGGAACCATCTTTAATCTGCTGAACCGCTTCAGCAGCCGTTACAAATTTTGCCATGATGAGCATCTCCTCCCATTCTATACTTCAACAAACGTCTATATATAAATCGTTTAGTGGAGCCCTGTTACAGAGTAGATAAAGATGATGACGAATACAGTGAAGGTCTTCAATACCGTAATCGCAAAGATATCTTTATACGATTCTTTATGGGTCAGGCCGCAAACTGCGAGCAGCGTGATAACCGCGCCATTATGAGGCAAGGTATCCAAACCGCCGGAAGCCATGGAGGCGACGCGGTGAAGGATTTCCGGACCCATGCCGATAGACTGACCCCAAGCGAGCCAATCCTGAGCCATCAGTTCCAAAGCGATAGCCAAACCGCCGGAAGCGGAGCCTGTAATACCGGCCAGTACCGTTACGCTGACAGCTTCAGATACGAGCGGCGTGCCGCCGATATGGATGCCGATGAGGAAGTTAGCAACTTCAGCGAAGCCCGGAAGCTGGGAGATAACGTTACCATAACCAACTTCGGATGCCGTGTTCATAATAGCGAGCAGGGAGCCGATAGCACCGGCGTTGAGGATCTTGGACATGCCGTCGACCGTCTTGATTTCGCGCCAGCCGACAACCAAGGCTACCAAAATACCGCTTACGAGAGCGATGATAAGGGCCCAGATACTAGCTACGTTCTGAACCTTAGCAGCTACGAGGGGAACGCCCTTCATGGAGTGGAAGGGTTCCAAAATAGCCGGGTTCCACGTAACAAATTCCGTAACTGCGAAGTTGACGACCAATACCGTTACCAGCGGCAGGCAGGCAACATACCAGGGGAACAATCTTGCATTCGGATCGATAACCGGTTCGTTTGTCGTGTGGTTGCCGTAGCCTTCGCCCTTGGCAATCGCAGCTTTCAAACGATGGGTTACGTAGACAATACCTAAGCCGTAAATAATAGCCGAGCCGATGAAGCCGGCAAGAGGACCGGCATAGAGGTTCGTGCCGAAATATGTCGTCGGAATAACGTTCTGAATCTGCGGAGTGCCCGGCAAGGCGTCCATCGTAGCCGTAAACGCGCCGAGGGCAATGCAGACCGGGATTAAACGTTTCGGATAATTTGCTTCTTTAAAGAGAGCCGCAGCAAAGGGATATACTGCGAATACAACGACGAACAAGAGAACGCCGCCATAGGTCAGGATCGAACCTGCCAATACGATGGAGAGAATGGCTTTAGCCGGTTCTTTGCCCAAGCCATTGATGATGGCGCTGGCCAAGCCGCGGGCCAATCCAGTTTCTTCCATGACTTTACCAAAAATAGCACCTAACATGAATACCGGGAAGTACGATTTGATGTACGTTACAGCCTTGCCCATGAACAATTCGGTGTACGAAGGCATAACGTCAAGGCCAGTCAAGGTAGCCGCCAAGATAGCCATGATTGGAGCCATCATGATAACGGAGAAGCCACGGTATGCAAAGGTCATCAAGCCAATCAAGCTCAGCAGAATAACGAGAATGTTAAAATCCATATGTCTCTCATCTCCTTTACCAATATAAAGTTTTAAAAAGTGAAAACAGCAACAAATTAAGTCATGACAAATGTACGCTTTACATTTAACGAATGCATTCTATGCTTTCATGATAGCACTTTCTATGAGGCAAAGTAAAACGACGTGTCTTCATTTTTTATATGAAAATCATTCAATAATTCATATTTTCATTCATCTTTCCAGGTTAAACGTTTGATGTTTTGCATATTTGCCTTTTTGTGGCAATAAAATAATGAGTTTTTGTCCAATGAATGCAAATAATGCAATCAGACAAAAACTCATTGACAAGTTTATTTTTTTATAAACGTTTGAATCATGTCTAAAAACAGCTGCATCGGCGTGGAAATGAATTTTTCCTTGCGATAGGCCAGCGTCGGAATCCAGGGAAATTCCGGGTCGGTTAAGTGAATCTGCACGACCTTTCCATCGCAGATCTTATCGATGACCGGCTTGGGCAGAATGGTAATCCCATTGCCGCAGTTTATGGCTTCAATAAGCAGATCCCACTGCCCGCTCTCCATGACGATATTCGGGGAAAAACCAGCTTTATGGCAGTTGTTGATAATGCTGTCATGAAGCATGAACGTATTATTCAGTATATAAAAATCCTCCTGGGCTAGCTGCTTAAAGGAAATCGAATCGTATTCAGCCAGGCGGTGTCCCGGCGGCACGACGCATACGGCTTCGGACTGCAGGAAGGGGATCTGCACGAAGTCATCGTCGACAAAGGGCTGAATCAGGATACCCATATCTACGGCACCGGCTTTGACCATAGAATAGGCCGTCTGCGCCCCTACTTCAGATATCTGAAGATTAATGGCCGGATACATGGATTGATATTGATGCAGAATAGAATATACGACCGTAATGGTAACCGGCGGAACGCCTAAGGTTAGGGTTCCCCGCGCCGATTTCAGCAGCGCCGACAGCACTTCCGTTTCCGATTTATAATTCGACACGATCTTTACGGCACCATGGTAAAAGATTTCGCCGGCAGAGGTTAATTTAAACTTTTTCGCCGTCCGGTCAATTAATTCCGTATCATAGGCTCTTTCCAGCGAACGAATGGCCTTGCTGATCGTCGACTGGCTGATAAACAACGATTCGGCTGCTTTTGTAAAGCTTTGTTTTTTTACGGTTTCGATGAAATAGATAAAATGGTCTATATTCATATGTGTGTCTCCTCTCCGACAGGTTTGTCCCGAATCCTTATCTTCTGGTCACATACAAAAACTTTTACGATTTATTAGAAAAAAGGATTTCACGCCCCGATTCCATACTATATTTTTTATTATGTCATACACCAAATAGCGTTTAAAATGAAATTATATCATTATCAGCACGCTTTCAATTCATTTTGTTGCCTTTTCTGGAATTCCATGGAATTATAAATTAAATTTTTCTTTGCTTTTGGCACGACACGATTCTATTCCAAAATATCCGCCTATTTATCAGAAAAAACATAGGCTCAAAAGCCCAAGCCGCCTATTTATCTTCTTAAATATTATAAACACAGCCTGTCGCAAGCAAATCGATATACTTTTTTCATTCTGACCATTCAAAAAAAGAAAGAAATATAATGCTAGCATACTGGGCGTTCTCATACCGCCGCACCACATATATCCACCAGCAGCGCAGCATATTTGTACAAAATTAATATAATATATAGAAAAGATTCACGTACTACAGAACAACGTTACGAACGCCTTATCCCATCTTTCATACAGGCAAAAAGCAGCGTTATTTCTTTATTCGCCGCTATATTCGTCTTTTCCTTCCCTTCATTGCATATCGTTATTGACTAAAGATTCCATACTTCTCCTTATCTATTCCTTGACGTTATTGATTTTTCCATAGTATAATTCTCTCAAGTAATTAAACATGTGATTTTTTTATCAATTGTTTTCTAACTTTGTTTTTTATAATTCTTATAAAGAATTATATTTTCCAATAAATAGTTCTCTATAAGAATTCTAATATAGCAATAGTTCTGTATTTTATGGGATTTAAGACAAAAAGGGGAAGGGGAATTTTATGTTATGAAAAAAGTGAAAGTTATCACATCATCTCAAGCAGCCGAATTGGTCAAAGATAACGATACCATAACGTCTATCGGCTTCGTCAGCTGCGCTCATCCCGAGGCTTTGACCAAAGCCTTGGAAAAACGATTTTTAGAAACAGGCTCTCCTAAAAATCTGACGTATATGTACGCCGCATCGCAGGGAAAACGCGATGGCCGCGGCGGCGAGCATCTCGCCCACGAAGGATTATTGAAGCGTATTATTATCGGTCACTACCAAACGGTGCCGGCAATCGGCAAATTGGCCGTAGAAAACAAAATCGAAGCGTATAACTGCTCTCAGGGCACGCTGGTTCATTGGTTCCGCGCATTGGCCGGCCACAAAATCGGCGTTTTCACCGATATTGGTCTCGGTACCTTCCTCGATCCTCGTCAAGGCGGCGGCAAGCTCAATGACGTTACAAAGGAAGACATTGTAAAACTGTTGGAAATCGAAGGACAGGAACAGCTTTTCTACCCGACATTCCCAATCAACGTCGCCTTCCTGCGCGGTACATATGCCGACGAATGCGGCAATATTACGATGGAAGAAGAAGTAGCTCCGTTGGAAAATACGTCCGTAGCCCAGGCAGTTCATAACTGCGGCGGTATCGTCGTCGTTCAGGTTAAACAAATTGTCGAACACGGCAACTTGGACCCGCGCCTCGTAAAAATCCCCGGGATTTACGTCGATTACGTTGTAGTCGCCGACGAAGCCGACCATGAACAGGCTTTCGGCTGCGCATACGATCCGACGCTGTGCGGTGAACGTCGCGCCCCCTTAGGCGAAGCCAGCGAAGCGCTTCCTATGAGCGCCAAGAAAATTATCGGTCGCCGCGGCGCCTTGTTCCTGAAGGAAAACGCCATCGTCAATCTCGGCGTAGGCGCACCGGAATATGTCGCTTCCATCGCAGATGAAGAAGGCATCTCCGATACGATTACCTTAACGGTGGAAAACGGAGCCATCGGCGGCGTGCCCCAGGGCGGCGCGCAATTCGGCTCAACGCGAAACGCCGAAGCCATCATCGATCACACCTACCAATTTGATTTCTACGACGGCGGCGGTTTGGATATGGCCTTTTTAGGCTTGGCGCAATGCGATAAAACAGGCAACATCAACGTCAGCAAGTTTGGAACGAACATCGCCGGCTGCGGCGGTTTTCCCGATATTTCCCAGCAGACGCCAAACGTATTCTTCTGCGGTACCTTTACGGCCGGCGGCTTAAAAATCGCCGTAGAAGATGGCAAGGTACACATTGTACAAGAAGGTAAATCAAAGAAGTTTGTCGATGCCGTAGATCAGATTACGTTCAATGGAGCATACGCCGCCCGCCGCGGTCAGCATGTCTTCTATATTACAGAACGATGCGTCTTTGAATTGACCGAAAAAGGGTTAAAACTTATCGAAGTCGCTCCCGGCATTGACGTAGAAAAAGACATCCTCGCCCACATGGACTTTAAACCCATTATCGAAGATTACAAGATCATGGATGCCCGAATTTTCCAGGAGGGTCCGATGGGATTAAAGAATTAATTATTTAAAGATAGTAAGGAGATACTACAAATGAAACCAATGAGATTACACCATGTCGGCATCGTATTGCCGACGCTGCAGAAAGCGCATGACTTCATCGAAGCCAACGGTTTGGAAATCGACTATGCCGGATTCGTCAACGCCTATCACGCCGACTTGATTTTCACCAAAAAGGGCCCGTTCAGCAGCCCCTTGGAAATGATCATCCCTCGCGAAGGCGTGCTGACGAAGTTCAATAACGGCAAAGGCGGCATCGCTCATATCGCTTTTGAAGTCGACGACGTAGAAGCTGTCCGCCAGGAAATGGAAGCTGAATGTCCCGGCTGCATGTTGGAAAAGAAAGCCGTCTTAGGCACCGACGATATTATCGTCAATTTCCGCCGCCCCAGCACCAATCAGGGTATTCTCGTCGAATATGTTCAGACGACGGCTCCTATTACGGGCCGCGGCGTCAATCCCTTCGAATCCATGGGAGAAGATGGCAAGATCAATACGTCGTGGCATCCTATGCGACTCCACCACGTGGGCATCGTCCTCCCGACGATGGAAAAAGCCGAAGCCTTTATCAAAGCCAACGGCCTTGAAGTCGATTACGCCGGCTTCGTCGATGCCTATCACGCCGACCTCATCTTTACGAAGAAGGGCGAATTCAGCACGCCGCTGGAAATGATTATCCCCCGCGAAGGCGTCCTGACGAAATTCAACGACGGTAAAGGCGGCATCGCCCATATCGCCTTTGAAGTCGACGACGTAGAAGCCGTCCGTCAGCATATGGAAAAAGAATGCCCCGGCTGCATGCTGGAAAAGAAAGCCGTATTAGGCACTGACGATATCATCGTCAACTTCCGCCGCCCCAGCACCAATCAGGGCATCCTCGTCGAATATGTTCAGACCATCGCCCCGATCAACCGCAGCAACCCTAATCCCTTTGAAAAATAACAACGCAAGCCAGAAAGGATGAAACCCATGTATACTCTTGGAATCGACGTCGGCTCGTCGTCGTCCAAAGCCGTCATTTTAGAAAATGGAAAACATATCATATCCCACGCTGTCGTGGAAATCGGCACGGGGTCGACAGGGCCGGAACGCGTTCTGGAAGACGTCTTCTCCGGCACGGGCCTTACGATGGACGACATGGCCCATATCATTGCGACGGGCTATGGGCGCTTCAACGTCGACTGCGCCAAAGGCGAAGTCAGCGAAATCACCTGCCACGCCAAGGGAGCCCTCTTCGAATGCCCCGGCACGACGACGATTCTTGACATTGGCGGCCAGGACGTAAAAGCAATAAAACTAAATACACAGGGCCTGGTCATGCAGTTCGCCATGAACGACAAATGCGCCGCCGGCACGGGCCGCTTCCTCGATGTCATGTCCAAGGTATTGGAAATCCCTATGTCCGATATGGGCGACTGGTATTTTAAATCACAAAACCCGGCCCCTGTCAGCAGCACCTGCACGGTCTTCGCCGAATCGGAAGTCATTTCCCTGTTGTCTAAAAACGTCCCGAAGGAAGACATCGTCGCCGGCGTGCACCGCTCTATCGCCAGCAAGGCCAGCGCCTTGGTCCGCCGCGTCGGCGTCGGTCCCGACCTTACCATGACCGGCGGCGGTTCCCGCGACGCCGGCGTCGTAGACGCTATATCCAAAGAATTAGGCATTCCCGTCAATGTAGCCCTGCACCCCCAGGTAGTCGGAGCACTGGGCGCCGCATTGATTGCCTATGATAAAGTCACCAAATAACAAAGGAGAGATCTCAATGAGTGAAGAAAAAACGATTGATATTGAAAGCATGAGCGCTAAAGACGCTCTCGGCTATTTTCTGCCGAAAGTAGACGAAGACGCCCGCATCGCAAAAAAAGAAGGCCGCCTCGTCTGCTGGTCCGCTTCCGTAGCACCTCCCGAATTCTGCACCGCTATGGACATTGCTATCGTATATCCTGAAACCCATGCTGCCGGCATCGGCGCCCGTCACGGCGCGCCGGCTATGCTGGAAGTCGCTGAAAACAAAGGCTACAACCAGGATATCTGTTCGTACTGCCGCGTCAACATGGGCTACATGGAGCTCCTCAAGCAGCAGGCCCTGACAGGCGAAACGCCGGAAGCCCTGAAAAACTCCCCCGCTTCGCCGATCCCCTTGCCGGACGTCATCCTGACCTGCAACAACATCTGCAACACCTTGCTCAAATGGTATGAAAACATGGCCAAGGAACTGAACATTCCCTTAATTACCATCGACGTTCCGTTTAACCACGAATATCCCGTTACCAAACATGCCAAACAGTATATCGTCGGCGAATTCAAGCACGCCATCAAACAGCTCGAAGAATTATGCGGCCGTCCCTTCGACTATGACAAATTCTTCGAAGTACAGAAACAGACACAGCGTTCTATCGCAGCCTGGAACAAAATTGCCACGTATTTGACGTATAAACCGTCTCCCTTAAACGGCTTCGACCTGTTCAACTACATGGGCCTGGCCGTGGCGGCTCGTTCCTTAAATTACTCTGAAATCACCTTCAACAAGCTCATCAAAGAATTAGACGCTAAATTAGCCGCTAAAAAATACGCTTTTGGCGAAAACGAAAAGACCCGCGTAACCTGGGAAGGCATTGCCGTATGGATCGCGTTGGGTCATACGTTCAAAGCCTTGAAGAATCAGGGCGCGTTGATGACCGGCTCGGCATATCCCGGCATGTGGGACGTTTCGTATGAACCGGGCAACCTCGAATCTATGGCCGAAGCCTATACGCGTACGTACATCAACTGCTGTCTCGAACGCCGCGGCGAAGTCTTGGAAAGCGTAGTACGCGACGGCAAATGCGACGGCCTCATCATGCACCAGAACCGCTCCTGCAAGAACATGAGCCTCTTAAACGACGAAGGCGGCAAACGCATCCAGAAGAACCTCGGCGTCCCCTACGTCATTTTCGACGGCGACCAGACGGACCCCCGCAATTTCTCGGAAGCGCAGTTTGACACGCGTGTCGAAGCATTGTGCGAAATGATGAATGAAAAGAAAGCCAACGAAGGAGGCAATCACTAATGAGCCATATTGATGAACTGATCAGCAAATTTCAAGACGTAGCAAACCATCCGAAAAAAACGGTATTAGAATATAAAAAGAACACCGGCAAAGGCCTCGTCGGCATCATGCCTTACTATGCACCGGAAGAAATCGTATACGCCGCAGGCTATCTCCCTGTCGGCCTGTTCGGCGCACAGAAACCGCAGATTTCCGCAGCCCGCACCTATTTGCCGCCTTTCGCCTGCTCCCTCATGCAGGCCGACATGGAATTGCAGCTCAACGGCACCTACGACTGTCTCGACGCCGTTATCTTCTCCGTTCCTTGCGACACGCTCCGCTGCATGAGCCAGAAATGGCACGGCAAAGCGCCGGTCATCGTATTTACGCATCCGCAGAACCGTAAAATCGACGCTGCCGTCGACTTCCTCAAAGGGGAATACGAACACGTCCGCAGCGAATTGGAACGCATCCTGGGCGTAACCATCAGCGACATGGCTTTGCAGGAAGCCATCAAGGTATACAACGAAAACCGCCGCGTCATGCGCGAATTCTGCGACGTCGCCGCCCAGTATCCGCAGATCTTTACGCCGGTAAAACGCCATGACGTCATCAAAGCCCGCTGGTTTATGGATAAAGCCGAACACACGGCCTTAGTCCGTCAGCTCATCGACGCCGTCAAAGCCGAACCGGTACAGCCCTGGAAGGGCAAGAAGATTATTCTGTCCGGCATTATGGCCGAACCGGATGAATTCCTCGATATTTTCAGCGAATTCAACATGGCTGTCGTCGCCGACGATTTGGCTCAAGAATCCCGCCAGTACCGCAACGACGTCCCGGCCGGCATTGATCCGTTGGAACAGCTCGCTAAATGGTGGCAGGACTTTGACGGCTGCCCCCTGGCCATGAACCCGGACAAACCGCGTGGACAAATGCTGATCGACATGGCGAAAAAATACGACGCCGACGCTGTCGTTGTCTGCTTAATGCGCTTCTGCGATCCTGAAGAATTCGATTATCCTATCTACAAAGTCGAATTTGAAGAAGCAGGACTTCGCTATACTGTTCTCGACGTCGATTTGGAATCGCCGTCCTTGGAACAGATGCGCACCCGCATTCAAGCCTTCTCTGAAATGCTCTAATTCTTTCACATCGTTGTATAACGCCAAGGCTTACGCGCCTTCAAGGAGCCGGCCTTGGCGTTTACATATATTTACTTATTTTATATTTAGGAGGAATTACAACTCATGGATTTTAAGCTCACAGAAATGCAGCAAGACATTGCAAACCTCGCGAAAGATTTCGCTGAAAAGAAATTGGCCCCGACGGTCAAGGAACGCGACGAAAAGGAAGTCTTCGACCGCGCTATCCTCGATGAAATGGGCACCCTCGGCCTCCTCGGCATTCCCTGGGAAGAAGAAAACGGCGGCGTTGGCGCCGACTTCCTCAGCCTGGCCGTTGCCTGCGAAGAAGTTGCGAAAGTCGACCCCTCTATCGCCCTGAGCTTCGAAGTTCACACCATGCTCTGCTCCTGGCCTATCTGGAAGTTCGGCACGGCAGAACAGAAGGAAAAATATTTGAAACCCCTGGCAGAAGGCACGAAGCTCGGCGCATTCGGCTTGACCGAACCGAACGCCGGCACGGACGCCCTCAACGGCTCCACAACGGCCGTTAAAGAAGGCGACTACTACGTCCTCAACGGCTCCAAAGTGTTCAACACCAACGGCGGCGAAGCTGACGTAACCATCGTATTCGCAGCTACGGATAAATCCAAAGGCGCGAAAGGCATGAGCGCGTTCATCGTCGAAAAGGGCATGGAAGGCTTCACCTACGGCAAAGAAGAAGTTAAAATGGGTATCCGCGCTTCCGTACAGCGTGAGCTCGTATTCCAGAACGTCAAAGTTCCGGCAGCCAACCTCCTCGGTAAGGAAGGAGAAGGCTTCAAGATCGCTATGATGACCCTCGACGGCGGCCGCGTAGGCGTCGGCGCACAGGCTCTGGGCATCGCTGAAGGCGCATATAACGAAGCTGTTAAATACGCAAAAGAACGCGTTCAGTTCGGCAAGCCGATCGCTACGAAGCAGGCTATCGCCTTCATGCTCGCTGACATGAAGCTCAAGATCGAAACGGCTCGCCTTGCCGTATACAAAGCTGCCTGGAAGATGGGCCAGCCCGACGTGAAGTCCTATTCCATGGACGCAGCTATTGCTAAGAAATACGCTTCCGACATCGCCATGCAGGTCACGACGGACGCCGTACAGGTCTTCGGCGGCTACGGCTTCACCCGCGAATACCCTGTAGAACGGTACATGCGCGACGCCAAGATCACCCAGATCTACGAAGGCACGAACCAGGTACAGCAGATGATTATTTCCGGCTCTATCCTGCGGTAATCGTACTCTCCACACATACAGAGCTTGCCATTTCTGTTCCCCAAAGCATCTCCCGGCAGTTTCCGCCGAGAGATGCTTTTTTCATTGCCCATACGCCGCCAATGCGCTACAATAACATCAAACCCATTCACGCGATATACGCGAAGGAGGATATAATGATCACTATTGGCAACGCAGCCCTCGACAACGGCATGCCCAAAATCTGCGTCCCCATCGTCGGACGCACTGTCGAAGAATTGATACAGGAATGCCGTTACCTGCAAGATAAACCGTACGACGTCGTCGAACTCCGCATCGACTTCTTAGCAGACACCACCCTTCCCGCCGTCGGCGAAGCCCTGGCAGCCGTCCGCAAAGAGCTCCCAGACAGCGCCCTCTTGTTTACCTTCCGCACGAAGGAAGAAGGCGGCGAAACGGCCGTCCCGGAAGCCTATTATTTTGAATTAATCCAGTACGCCGTCGCCAGCGGCAAGGTCGACGCCGTCGATGTAGAATACTTCCGCAATCGGGACAGCATCTGCCAGACCCTAGCCGTCGCCAAGGAACATGGCGTCACCGTCGTCATGAGCAACCACGACTTCGAAAAAACGCCGTCTTTCGACGAAATCACGGGCCGCCTCATCGGCATGAAGCAATTAGGCGCCGACGTAGCCAAATTGGCCTGCATGCCGAATTCGGCTAAAGATGTGCTCACCCTCTTATCGGCTACGGAAGCCGTCAAAGCCCAATATCCGGACGAACCGATCATCACCATGTCCATGGGCAAATTAGGCGTCATCAGCCGTATCAGCGGCGAAACCTTTGGCTCAGCCATGACATTCGGGTCTGCGAAAAAAGCCTCTGCACCAGGACAATTAGATATCACAGCTCTGCACTCCATATTGCATACCCTGCACGGCAGTAAATCATGAATGCTCTGATGCATCAATACGGTGAATATCGCCGACAATACAAAGGAGAGAAAAGACACCAACAGCCGCCACGGCGCTGATAAATACCATAGCCCCGATAAATGAGTCTGTCACATGTACGATAAAGCCAATGACAATAGGCGTAATAATGCCTGCCAAATTGCCGACAAAGCTGAAAACACCGCCGGCAATGCCCATGGATTCGACAGGAGCTATATCGCCGACAGTACTCCAAAGAATAGCCGCCATACCTTGTCCAAAAAAAGAAACGGCCATAATAGCGATAATCACTGTAAGGGAATCGGCGTAATTTGCGGCCATAATCGACATGGAACAGATGAGACCGCAAACAATAGGCGTTTTGCGTGCTTTCGACAAGGAAGAACCGTTGCGCAACATATAATCAGACCAACGTCCGCCCAACAATACGCCGCACAGCGCTCCGGCATAAGGAATAACGGCATAAAACCCGGCCTGAATCATAGGAAGCTGCTTAGCCATCACCAAATACATGGGAAACCAGGTCAGGAAGAAATACATTGTACTCGTATTAGCAAATTGCCCTAAATAAATTCCCAATAACTGGCGATGTTTAAATAGCTCAAGGATCTGCGCTGCTGTAACCTTCTGTGCCGTGCCAGCCTTTTCAGCCAGCCCCCCTCCTTCCCGGATATAAGCTAGTTCGGCTTCATTGACGCCCTTGCAATCTTTAGGGTCGCGATATAAAAGATACCAAAATAAACTGATAATAATGCCGACACAGCCTGTCACATAAAAAATTTCCTGCCAGCCGAAAGCATGCAGAATCCAAAACAGCACCGGTGTCAAAAATGCTAATCCAATAAACTCGGCAGCAGTATAAATCGATGTCGCCGTAGCCCGTTCTCTATCAGGAAACCATGCAGACACGACGCGATTATTCGTCGGAAACGCCGGTGCTTCCGCAGCGCCAATGAGCATCCGTATGATAAATAACGCGGTAAAACTGCTGCCCAATCCCATAATCATCGTAAACAAGGACCAGAAAAACAAGGACAATGCATATGTAATACGCGGTCCAAGTTTTTCCAGTATATATCCGCCAGGAACCTGCATAAACGCATACGCCCAAGCAAACGCCGACAACAGCATGCCCATTGTTACAGCATTGAATCCAAGCTCAGCACTCATACTGGAAGCGGCAACAGCCATGTTAGTCCGATCCAAATAATTAATAGCCGTAAGAACAAAAATAAGCGACAACATAAACCAGCGTTTATTCGTCTTTCGGGGAATAGATTTTTCCACATGTTCCCATCTATTCATTATACTGCTCCTTTCTCTATCTCGGGGCCGTCTTTATTTGTTATATTTTTCACATTCTTAAGTAAAAAGAAAGTTACGCCATACATCCTTACACATATACAACGATATTACCAGAAAATTAACGCAAGAATAATAGTAGGAACTGAAGGCAGTTCCTACTATTATATTATACGTGCCGTTTGCTGGAAATATTGACAAACAAGGCCAATAGTACACTCATCAACGTGACAGCACTATTAAAGAGGATCACATATTCCGGCCCGTCATTTCCGCCCATAGAGGCAATAGAGCCGGCAGCAGATACGCCAACCCATGTTCCTATACTGGACATGACCATTACAACACTGATAATCGTTCCTTTCAAATGGGGAAATAAGTCACTGACAACAGCCGTTACCAGCTGCAGTACACCGCCGGCTGCTGAATATCCAAGTACAAATCCGCCGATAATAGCAATAAGCGGATGATGGACAAAAAGCAAAACAATGAGCATCGTCAAGGCAATAGCCGGATACAGCAGCAATAGGCGAATAGACTTGATATACTTATCAACGACAGCAGCCGTGAGTAATACAGCAGCGACAATGCCAACAGAATAATAAGACTGGATAATCGCCGGATTCTCCATACCTACCCATCGTCCAAATTCCTGATTGCAGTTGACCCATATCTGAAATGTCGCTGTCGTCGTAAAGCCCATGATGATGAGGGCAATGCTGGATGGCGTGAAATGAATCGCCTTTATTTCCTGCCAGAATGAGGGCTGGTCTTTCGGATCTTTGTTCGCTGCAGTCATTGCTGGAAAAGGCATGACAAAGGTCAATATCGTCAATACAGCACATAAAACAGGGAATACATAAAACAACGTCGTGTACGGCATGTGATTCGAGGCGACGAACAAAATCAGCAGCGGTAAAATAAATTGACCGATGGCAACGAAAAGCTTCGTCAAAATGCTGGCGACAGCCGTCTTGCCGACGAAGATTTCCATAACTGCCGGCATCACGCCGCCGTTAGAAAAAGCATTAGCAATCCCGCCAATGAGACCGAATACGTATGCAGCCTGCAAATTAGTCGAAAATACCATGCCCAAAAAGAAAACTGCATAACAAATACTACCGACAGCCGACACAATGCGCCGCCCTATCTTATCTGATAAGGGTCCCGATACGAAACTGCCAATCAGGCATCCTAATCCCAATGAAGCTGACACCCATACGACGCCGCTGGCATCAAAGGCGCCATTCGCCAAAGTCGCCGCGCCCCACTGCGCGGCAAATTCCTGTTTGTACTGTCCCAAAATAGATGCGGCAACACCGAGAACCAGATAGTTAAGATATAAGACGATAGCCGTCGGATATAGTCGTTTATGATTTTGTATAATTTCCATAATGTACCTCCGGTCTATCCGGGCAGCTTTCCTTTTATAGAAAAGCTGCCCGGATAGACCTGTGTATATATACAGTAAAATACGTTAAATAGCTAATGCGGCATCGAATGCTTCACCTGTAGCCAGCATAGCATTGCCCGGAGCCTTGACAGCTTCGCCGATGACGAAGACCTGCGGGATAACAGCGGAAAGCTCTTCTTCTAAGGGATTGTAACTTCGTGAACCCATGGCCAGAACAATCGTGTCAAATCCGCGGATTTCGCCGTCCGTACCATCGGCAGTCGTATAAAAAACGCCGTCAGCAAAGAACTGTTCAACTTTCGCACCAGGAAGGAGCCGCACATCATGCCGTTCAAAATCCTGGAAAATAAATAAACGGTTTTCAGCGCTTACATCACCGGCGATGGTATCCTTCATCTCAATTACAGTAACGTCATGATTGCGCTCCGCAAGGAATTCAGCAGCCTCACATCCAACCATTCCTCCGCCTACGACAAGAGCTTTTTTACCGACATGAACCTTGCCTTCCAGCATATCCTGAGCCGTTACATAGCCGCAGTCGGCAAGTCCGGAAATCGGCACGATAAGCGGCTTAGACCCAGTAGCCAAGATAACGGCATCGGGAGCCATCTCCTTGATAAGCTCTGCCGTCGCTTCCGTATTCATCCGGATTTTTACGCCAGCATCTTCACAGCCGACAATAAAGCTGCGGATAGCGCTCGTCAAGTCACCCTTATCGGCCGGGAATGCCGCAATGTAGAAATTACCGCCCAACGTGCCGTTCTTTTCCAGCAAGGTAACGTCATGGCCGCGAAGAGCGCAAACCTTAGCGGCATATAAGCCGCCGGGACCGCCGCCAACAACGACGACCTTCTTCGGCACTGCAGCTTTCGTCAGCTCACCTTCTCGGCCTACAATCGGATTGACAGCACATGTAATCGGTTCGCCCTTAAACATTTTCGGCACGCAGCCCAACAGACAGCCAATGCACGGAGTGATGAAATCGGAAGCACCGTGTTTCACTTTATTCGGCATATCTGGATCAGCAATGCTCTGACGGCCAAAGGCTACGATATCCGCGCGGCCTTCCCGTACCAGGAGTTCTGCATACTGCGGCTCCGTATATCTGCCCACTGTAATAACAGGTACTTCGACAGCCCGTTTGATTTCCGTAACCAATTCGGCACTAAAGCCCCCATGTACCGCACCGGGAGCCCACATGAATTCATCGTGGAGATGGACGGCGCGGCTGACGTGGAGCGCATCGACGCCACATTCCTCTGCTAAATACACTGCCACTGCGGCTGCGTCCTGCACGGTCTGGCCGCCTTCGACATCATCGCTGCCGTTAATCCGACACAAAATAGGCAATGTACCGTTTGTCTTCTTGCGAATATTTTCAATGATCAGAGAAATGAGCCGCATGCGATTTTCAAAGCAGCCGCCGAATTCGTCAAGGCGATTGTTCGTCCGCGAGGAAATAAACGTGCTGACTAAATAGCCGTGAGCACAATGCACCTCGACCATATCAATGCCGGCGCGCTGAGCTCGGGCTGCTGCGTCTCCGTAGCATTCGACGAGTTTGTAAATTTCTTCTCGGGAAATAGCCTGGGGGATTTCCCGGCCGCTCGACGGCGCAATAGCACTGGCAGCCTTCAGCGGATACCCTGTCAGCTTAGAATTGCCTTCCGGACCAGCATGCTGAAGCTGGATCGAAACTTTTGCGCCGTATTTATGACATTCGTCAGCGACAGCGCGGAAACTATCTACGGTATCGTCGGAATACAGGCAGGGCTTGCGGGGTCCGCCCTTGGCTTCTTTGTATACAACCGTCGATTCTATCGTAATAAGTCCGTAGCCGCCTTTGGCACGGGCACCGTAATATGCAACAGATTTACTGCTCAAGGAACCGTCCGTATTGGCAAAATTATTGCCCATGGGCGGAACAGCAAAGCGGTTGGGAATCGTCACGCTGCCGATTGTAAGCGGCGAAAACATGGCTTTATACTTCATCGTTGTACCCTCTCCTTACCATTTATTCAGCAAAAAATTTTTCTTCTACTTCTTTATAAGGCATGTCTTGGCCCGTATATAATTTAAACGCCGCCACGCCCTGCCACAGCAGCATGCCGATACCGCCGATAGCAGCTTTACATCCTGCCTTCTGCGCTTCTTTGATTAAGATAGTTTCTCGAGGATTATATACCGTATCGGCTACAACCAAATCGGGACGGAGATACTCAGGATGAATCAAGCTGTCATTATCAAGGGGCTTCATGCCCATTTTCGTCGCATTGACGAGAATATCCGCATCTGCAATGGCAGTCTTCAAAGCTTCAGCATTGGCCAAATCATCGACTTCAACATGGCAGGCCGGTACGGCTTCGCTCAACTTAGCGGCAATGTCTTCGGCATTGGCATAAAATTCATCTTTAATATTAAAAATCTTTAAATCAGCAGCCCCATCCAATGCTATCTGTACGGCAATAGCCGTCGCAGCACCGCCGGCTCCTAATAAGACAATCTTTTTTCCTTGTACGCCAACGCCGTGTTCCTGCAGATTTTTGACAAATCCAATGCCGTCCGTATTATAAGCAACGAGCTTGCCTTCTTCTGTAATGACAACAGTATTGCTGGCTCCAATCAATTTCGCAGCCGGCGTAATTTCGTCAACATAGTTCAGAACTTCCCGCTTGCAGGGCATGGTGACGTTAAAACCGCCGACGTTCAGCATTTTGAGAGCTGCAATGCCTTCGCCGACCTTATCGACGGGAATATCAAAGGCCAGGTATGCCGCATCAATACCCAGACGTGCGAAGGAATAATTGTACATAGCCGGCGATCCGGAATGACCTACAGGAGAACCGATCAATGCAAATAAACGAGTATGTCCAGAAATTCTTGTTTCCATGTTATATCACCTTTTATTTTAGAATATATTGTTTTATTCATTATTGAAGAGCTTCAGGCCAAACCGATTCCAATACGTTTTTCGTATGGTCATAATCATGAACAGCCGTGTCGGCAACGCCTTTTGCCAAAATATCATCGCTGATGACTTCAACGCCGATGACAGCGGGTTTAATGCCCTTATCCTTGATCATCTTGACAAAACCTGCCGTGTCGCCATATCCCGTGCCGGGTGCTACGCGGTCATGCATGGACTCATCGCGGAGAATAGCCGCTGCATATGGACGGGCCAGAACATCATTAATCTGAATGGATACGACCTTATCAGCGGGTACATCGGCAAGGATAGATGGATCATACGACTGGTTAGCCCGTACCCAGTGCCATGTATCAAGGATAAGCTTGGCATTATCACAACCAGACAATTTTACTACATCCCAAGCTTTTTTGACATCGGGAAGACCGCTGTACGGCATAGGTTCTATACCGATGACCCATTTGCCGGCACGCTGGCATAATTCTTTCAATTTCTGCGCCGTATGCTCTACAGAATAATTCTCCATAAGACCGCAGTTGATATGCTGTACGCCGAACAATTCGCACATGTGGAAGCAAATTTGTTCTTTATACTTTTGCTCATACGAACGATGACTTTCGGCCCATTGCACGATATATTCTACTTCCGTGACTTTCATATCATATTTTTTCAAAATTGCCAAAATATCTTCATCGTGAAGCCCTTCAGCTAACGCATCGACATACGTTTCAGCACGAAGGCCAATTCCTTCGAAGCCGGCTTCTTTAGCAGCGCGCACGCGTTCTTCAAAAGTGCATTGGTCTCCTAATGACCAGGAACTAATCGTAATAGGGAATTCTTTTGACATCGTATATACATCTCCTTATATGATTTTCGTGAAAATTAGAACTATATATACTGCTCAGATGCTATATGCATCACATGCATCACTAACTCTGTGAACATAGTAACATGTCAGTTCCCTATTAACAAATCAATCATTTTTATTTTTCCATAGATTATATCTATGTACTATGATATACTACAGCTAAGGAGGAATACGCTATGAATTTATCGCAACTTAGATACTTCGTAAAATTGGCTCACGAAAAGCATTATACAAAAGCAGCCGAGCAGCTCTGCATTACGCAGCCCAGCCTGAGCCATGCTATTTCGACGCTGGAAAAAGAATTGGGCATACAGCTATTTGAAAAGAAAAGCCGCAATACCGAGCTGACCTGCTGCGGCCGGCAATTTTTGACCGTTGCCGAGAATACGCTTAACGTACTGGATAACGGCATCCAAATGCTGTCCCGTGTCGCCAAAGGAGAGGGGCTGATTCGCGTCGGCTTTCTGAGAACGCTCGGCATTGAATACATTCCCGATATCATTTCCCACTATCGTGCTGCCCATCTGTCAGATAACGTCGAATTCACCTTTGAAGTCGACTTATCTCCGCAGCTGCTGCAGGATCTGCTGGCCCATAAACTCGATGTCGTCTTCGCCTCCAAGCCGGCAGCCGACACAGCGTTTCACTGCATAGCCATCGAAAAGCAGGACCTCGTCCTCATCGTCCCTAAAAACCATCCTTTAGCCGGCCGTTCTACCATCGACCTGAAAGACACGGCTGACTATCCGTACATTGTCTTCAATAAAAAATCAGGGCTGCGCCTCATCGTCGATACGATGCTGGAAAAAGCCGGCGTCACGCCCCGCATTGCCTATGAAATATCGGAAGATGAAGTCATCGGCGGCATGGTCGCTAAAAACTTTGGAATTGCCGTCGTCCCCTTTATGAATCTGCTCCTGCAGCTCGACGTAAAAATCCTGCCTATTTCCCATCCGCAGTATGAGCGCAAATTTTACATGATAACAAATAAGCAAATTTACCTGCCCCCTGTCGTTCAGCACTTTTGCGATTTTGTCATAGCGCACAGCAAAATTGACTAAAAACAAATATTTCTTTTGCCGAATTATTAAAAAATGTCTATGCCAGTATAGATATTTTAAATAGAATCGACCAGACAATGCGCCTATGCATTGTGAAAAAAACGCCGTAATCATCACCCCTTTATTCCAACACAGCATTATATGAAACAAAAAACCAGGCAGCGCCGTCTGCAAACGACGCTGCCTGGTTTTTGTTTCCCTTATCGCGACTTCCGATGCTGCGAAAGCAAATCTATATCTGTCAATATAAAAAACAACAGTATCTGAATCCACTTCCTATAAAATACTGCATTTTTTTCTATTTATATTACCTTTATCAGATCTTCTAATTCATTCAATACAAAAGAAATTTCTCTATCATTTGCAATAGTATAGTCAGCCGCATTGCGGTATAAAGCAATACGTTCATCATACAAATCATAAATCTTCTGCTTCCCCTCTTTGAGAAGCGGACGGCTGGCTACATCGACGTCGGTAACGATGTCGTCTGGCGAGCGGTCGATAAAAACTACAACTCCCGACTGCTTGAAGATCTGTATATTTACAGGACGCTTAATGACGCCGCCGCCGCAAGCAATAACCAGACCGCGCTTTGCAGCCAAGGCCTCAGCGGCTCTCGTCTCAGCGTCGCGGAAGTAGTCCTCGCTGATAGCAAACATATCCGGAATAGTCTTTCCTTCCAGCGCAACGACAAAATCGTCGGCGTCGATGAATTCCCATCCCAGTCGGTTTGCCAAGGCTTTTCCGAAGGTTGTCTTGCCGCTGCCGGGCATGCCGATGATAACGATGTTTTTATCATTTTTCATATTGCTTTTCCATCTCCTTTGATATCGCTTCAATGACAGCTGAATCAATACGCCGTTCCTGCCATATTTCTTCAGCGCCTACAGCCTGAGCGACAAGCATATACATGCCATTCAGCGTCACTGCGCCATGCTTTGCTCCCCAGGCCAGGAGCTTCGTTGTCTTCGGATTGTAAATCAAATCGACGACGGCTTGGTATCCGACGACAACCGATTCCAAAACCGGCGACTCCTCTACATTCGGATACATCCCGACAGGCGTACAGTTTACCAATATATCGCCACGGTGCTCATCCAATTCATTATAACTAATAAGTTCAGCACGCAGCCCTGCCGCAAATTTTTCAAATTCCGTATCGTCTTGTATCCTCCGCGATACGATAGTCAGAGACGCCGCCTTTTTATCAGCTAAGCACTTCAAAATGGCTCGGGCCGCGCCGCCTGTACCGAGAATGACGCATTTTTTTCCCTGTACATCGATGCCAGCATGATCCAGCGAGCGGCCAAAACCATGATAATCCGTATTATAGCCAAAATCACCCTGACTGGTCATATATATTGTATTGACAGCGCCAATGACATAGGCTTCCCTGGCAATATCATCCAGACACGGCATGACGTCTCGCTTATAGGGAATGGTCACGTTGACTCCTGTATAGCCCTGCCGCTTCAATTCTTCCAAAGCCTGTTCCACGCCGCCGCGCTCTACTTCAATCAAGTCGTACTGCCCATCTATGCCAAGCAGCTCAAATATGCGCTTGTGAATCGCCGGCGACTGGCTGTGCCCCAGCCGTTCACCAATGAGCCCGAGTTTCATGACTGATGCCCTCCTTATCGGACGGATAATTGCCCAAAATTTTAAAATACTTGCACGTCCGTTCCAAGGCCTGCAGCGTGCGGACGACGCCGGGATCCTTCATGCTGCCCATGACGTCGATATGAAAGAAATACTCGAAGGGCCGCCCTTCAATAGGCCGTGATTCCAGATGGGTCATATTCATATCGTTGTAGAAGAAATGCCCCAACACGTGATACAACGTACCCGGCACATGATGAACAGTCAGGACAAGGGTAATCTTATCCGCCAGCCCCGACTCTTCCGAATGGGGGGCTATCACAAAAAAGCGGGTAAAATTCGTCGGATTGTCGTTGACATCGCGCTCTAAAATAGTCAGGCCGTACATATCGGCAGCCGTACTGTTGGCAATGGCGGCAATATCATGACGCCGTTCCTTCTGTACAAATTGGGCGCTCTGCGACGTGCTGTAGTAAGGACACACCGTCCAGTCAGCATGCTTTGTCAAATACTTCCGGCACTGGGCCAATCCCTGCGGATGGGAATATACCGTCCGTATATCTTCTAATTTCGTGTCTCTATACGCCAGGAGATGATGCTCTACCTTCAAATATCGTTCGCCTACAATACGGCAGTCATACTTGTGTATCAAATCGTATACTTCTGTGATACCTCCTGTAGATGAGTTTTCAATAGGCAGGACGCCGTAGCGCACCGTGCCGTCGGCCACGGCCTGCACTAAGTCAGCGAATTGCCCGTAGTATGTCGGCGTTATAGGCTTCCCGTCAAAATGTCCCATCATCGCCCGATAGCTGTATGAACCGGGAGTTCCGAAGCATCCGACAGGAATGGAATACTCGTCTGTCGCCATATATTTTCACATCCTTTTTTCTGTAGAAAGCCATACGTCCAATATCGCCCAGCTTGCCGCCGCCTCGACGACGGGCACGGCGCGCTGGACGATGCAGGGGTCGTGCCGCCCTTTGATTTCCAATGTGCAGTTTTCCTGCGTATCCGTATCTATCGTTTCCTGTTGCCGGCTGATGGACGGTGTCGGCTTGACAGCGACGCGGAACAGGACGGGCATACCGTTGGTAATGCCGCCGTTAATGCCGCCGTTGCGGTTGGTCTTCGTCCTAACAACGGCCCCGTCGTAATAGAAGGCGTCGTTGGCCCCGGAGCCGCGCATGGAAGCCAGGGCAAAGCCGTCGCCGAATTCGATGCCCTTGACGGCCGGCACGGAAAACATCATATGGCTCAGGGCGCTTTCGACGGAATCGAAGAAGGGGTTCCCCAATCCGGCAGGCAAGCCCGTAATCATGCATTCGATGACGCCGCCTACCGAGTCGAGGTCGCCCTTGGCTGCCATGATTTCCCCTTCCATTTCAGATTGCTTCGTCTTGTCCAATACGGGCAAAGTTTCTTGTTTCAGCGATTCAAACAGCGCTTCGTCTTCGCCCAGGGGATGAAAGGACGCGTCGCGGACCGAGCCGATTTGCAGGATATGGGCGCCGACGGCGACGCCGCGCCGCTTCAATATCTGCGAGGCCACTGCGCCGGCAAAGACCAGAGGCGCCGTCAGGCGGCCGGAAAAATGGCCGCCGCCGCGGAAATCGTTATATCCGCCGTAACGGATTTTGCCGCTGTAATCGGCATGACCGGGCCGCATGATATGGCGCAGCTGGTCGTAGTCCTTGGAGCGGTGGTCGCCGTTGCGGATGACGGCGCACAGGGGGGTTCCCGTCGTATAGCCGTTGAAAAAACCGCTCTGCACTTCAAAGGCATCGGCTTCGGAACGAGCCGTCGACATAGCGTTTCGTCCCGGCGCGCGGCGGGCCATTTCCGTCCGCACGGCATCCCAGTCGATGGCTTCTCCTGCCGGCAGGCCATCGAGGACGGCCCCGATAGATACGCCGTGGGATTCGCCGAATATGGTCAGGGCGGCGGACCGCCCGAATGTATTGTTCATGCCTTATTCCTCCACTCTGTATATCCCGCCGAGCTTGGCAAAATCCTGCCAGAAATCAGGATAGGATTTGCGCACGCATTCGGCTCCTTCGATGATCAGCTCGCCGCTGCAGCGCTGCGACGCAATGGCCAGGGCCATGGCGATGCGGTGGTCGTTCCAGCCGCTGACCCGGCCGCCGGTAAGGGCTCCTACACCGCGAATGATGAGGCCGTCCGGCTCTTCTTCTACGCAGCCGCCAATTTTATTGAGCTCCGTCGCAATGGCGTGAAGGCGGTCACACTCTTTCAGCCGCACGCGGGCTCCATGAACAATGTGCGTCGTTCCCTGCCCGCAGGAGGCAGCCACAGCCAAAATCGGCACTAAATCGGGACAATCTTCCACATCGATGACCTGACCCGTCAACTGCGACGGATGCGCCGCGATAGAATCCGCCTGCCCTATGACAGCGCCCATGCGCTGCAAAATGGAGACGATGACTTCGTCGCCCTGAGACGACGAATGGCGCAGGCCCAAGCATTCCACAGGGTGTCCCAGCGTCCCGGCTGCAAGCCAAAACGCCGCCTGCGAATAATCGCCTTCGACGGCGTAGGTCCCGGCCATATACTGCTGATTTCCAGGAATATGAAACAGGCGGCCTCCATCCCATTGAACGTCAACGCCGTGACGGGCCATGCAGTCCAATGTCATGGTAACATAACTCAGCGATTCCAAGGGCGTCGTACTCTCCAGCACCGAGTCTCCGTCCAAAAGGGGAAGCATAACCAGCAGGCCTGTAAAAAACTGGGAGCTTACGTCGCCGGCCAGGGCGTATCGTCCTGGTTGAAGACAGCCTTCCACCGTCAGGGGAAGACCGCCTTCCGTCGGCTCGTAAGACACACCGTGTTCGTCGAATATGCGGTAGTACGGCTCCAAGGGCCGTTTGACAAGCTGGCCCCGTCCCGTATAGACGACGGTATTGCCGCTGTATAAGCCGATGGGAATCAAAAAGCGCAGGGTGGAGCCAGATTCGCCGCAATCAACAGTCAGCGCCTCCCCTTGTTTCGTCAGCCCGCCTTTGACGCGATACGCCGTCCGCCCTTCGTAGGCCGACGGGATTTCTTCAATCGAAGCGCCGAAGGCCTGCAGCAGCCGGCACGTCGCCTCAATATCCTGCGAGACGGAAATATTTTCTACGACGCTCTCTCCCTGAGCCAAGGCGGCACATATGAGCTCGCGATGTCCAATACTTTTCGACGACGGGACGACGACAGAACCGTGAAGACGCGTCGGCGTAATACGTATATTCATGAGGCTACTCTCCCTTGCGTATATATTTCGGCAGTTCGTCGGCCATTACCGGAAGAAGCTCACTTTGGCCGATAGCTTTAAGGATAATCAGCGTCATGCGGTTGCCCCGTTTCTTTTTGTCGTTGCCGATATAACGGAGCAAATCATCTGCCGAAGCCTGCACGTCTGTCGGCAGGCCATATCGGCGCAGCACCTTGCAGAGCCGTTCAGTCGTTCCCGCTTCCGTCAAGCCCATGTGTTCCGTCACGCCGGTCAGCATAGCCATGCCGGCGGCAACGCCTTCGCCATGTGTATAATAGCCGTAGCCATAGCACCGCTCGATGGCGTGACCGATCGTATGACCGAAATTCAAAAGCATCCGTTCGCCCAAATCCAGCACATCTCGTTCAACAATGCGCCCTTTGGCCTCACAGCAGCGGCCGATGATATCTTCCCAATGACCGGATATCGTCTCGTCGTCTAAGGCTTCCAGCAAAGCGAACAGCTCTTCGTCGTGAATACAGCCGTATTTGATCACTTCGCCCATACCGTCGTGGATAAACCGCAGGGGCAGCGTCCGCAGCAATTCCGGATCGACGAGAACGCCTTTGGGCTGGTAGAAGCTGCCGGCCTGGTTTTTGCCGCTGGGCAGGTCGATGCCGACCTTGCCGCCGACGCTGCTGTCTACCTGGGCAATAATCGTCGTCGGAATCTGGATAAAGGGCACGCCCCGCAGGAACGTAGCCGCGGCAAAGCCGCCCAAGTCGCCGACGACGCCGCCGCCGAAGGCGATGATATAGTCGCTGCGCGTAATGCCCGCGTCGGATAATTCCTGGTACAGCTGCAGGAGGGTTTCGGCGCATTTATATTTTTCCCCGGCGGGAAAGACGATGCGGCGCACGTTGTAATGCTCCTTGCGCAGGGCCTGCTCCAGCCGGTCGCCGTACAAGCCGTCGACAGTCGTGTCGCTGATGACGGCGAGGGTCTGCGATTTCGTCAAATTGCGGACGTACTCCCCGGCCCGGTCCAGCAGGCCGTTTTCGATATGAATATCGTAGGAATCCTTTCCTAAATCAAGGTGTATGCTTTTCATGAACTAGTTCCCTTCTCCGCATGGCGGCTTGCTGCAAATACTGCGTAATAGCCGGCGTGTCTTCCCGGCGTAGCATGTCGGCAAAGGTCTGCAGGGCATCGCCGAAGCGGTCGATTTCGTACAAGAGATTTTCTTTATTGGATAAAAACAATTTTGTCCACAGCGGCGCGTTGATATCGGCGACCCGCGTGCCGTCGCGGAAGCTGCCGGCCACGAAAAATTTGGTCATCGGGCTCATGGCCTCGCTGTTGACCAAGGCCGTAGCCAGCACGTGAGGCAGGCTGCTCGTGTAGGCGATGAGCTTGTCGTGCTCCTCCGGCGACACGGTGACGACGTGGGCGCAGCCTAAGGCGTAGGCCATCGCCCGCACTTTGCTGATGTGCTCCGCCTTATTGGCCGGGCTCGGCACGATGATGTAATTCGCGCCGTCAAAGATTTCCGCCTGCGACATGCCGTAGCCCTTGCCTTCCCGGCCGGCCATGGGATGTCCCGATATGAAATCGACGCCGGCCGGCAGCATCCCTTCGATGGTCCGGGCCATGTCGCCCTTGATGCCCGTCACGTCCGTCAGGATTGTGCCGTCTTTGAAATGGGCGGCGTTGCGGCGGATAAACTCCAGCATGGCGTCGGCGGCCATGCAGAAGATAAGCATGTCGGCCTGGGCCAGGAATTCCCCGCCGGCCCGATGGCCTTCGTCGATTACGCCGTCGGCGAGAGCCGCCTGCAGCGCCTCTTCATCGACGTCGACGGCGATGAGCTTCGCCGTGCCCAAACGGCGCAGCCCCTTAGCGTAGGAGCCGCCGATGAGGCCTAAGCCGATAATTCCGATTGTTTGTTCCGTTGCAAAGTTGCAGTCTCCCTGTTCCATCATATCCCCCTCGGTCTGCCGTTATAATTCCCGGCCAACGATAGGCGCCAGCTGGCGCAGCGAATCCATGAGCCGGGCAAACATATCCGGCGTAATGGACTGGGCCCCGTCGCACAAAGCCTTGTCCGGATCATTATGTACTTCGATCATGACGCCGTCCGCTCCGGCGGCAATGGCCGCCTTGGACAGCGCTTCAACCATCCACCGCTTGCCCGTCGCGTGGCTCGGGTCTACGACGATAGGCAGGTGGCTCTTATGCTTGACGGCCAGCACGGCGCTGAGGTCCAGCGTGTTGCGGGTGTACGTTTCAAAGGTGCGGATGCCCCGTTCGCAGAGGATGACGTTGCGGTTGCCGCCGGCCATGATGTATTCCGCCGACATAAGCCATTCTTCGATGGTCGCGCTAAGGCCGCGCTTGAGGAGGACGGGCTTACGCGTCTTGCCGACGGCCTTGAGCAGCTCGAAGTTCTGCATGTTGCGGGCGCCGATCTGGATGATGTCGACGTTGTCTTCCAGGAACAGGTCGATTTTATCGGCCGACATGATTTCCGTTACGACGGGCAGGTGCGCTTTCTTCCCGGCCTGGCAGAGCATGTCCAGTCCCTTGTCCTGGAGGCCCTGGAACGAGTAAGGCGACGTACGGGGCTTGAAGGCGCCGCCGCGCAGCATCGTCGCGCCGGCGGCCTTGATGGCTTGGGCTACGCCTTCGATCTGCTCCGGCGTTTCTACGGAGCAGGGGCCGGCGATGACAGCCAGCTTCTTCCCGCCAATCTGTACGCCGCCGACGTCGATGACCGTATCGGCCGGGTGGAAGGTGCGGCTGGCCCGCTTATACGGCTCTTCTACGCGGATGACCTTGTCCACGAATTCATATCCTGCGATTTGCTCTCTATCGATAACCGATGTATTGCCGACTAATCCCAATATGGTTTTGCGCGCCCCCTTGCTGACGTCAATTTGAACGCCTTTGGCCTTGATGGAACTCATCAGCATATCGACGAATTCCTGCGGAGCATGTTGTTTCAATACGATAATCATAAATAAAAGACCCCCATTTCATCATAAAAAAAACAGGCTCACATGAGCCTGTCTCAAATGCAGTGTCAAAAGGTATGTGCAGGTATCTTATATTCCCCCTGCCGCTAAGCGATACGATTTGCCGAAGTTTCTTCTCATGCGGATGTCATGCCTATTCAATTCGTCGCAGCAAAAATAGCCAGCGCTAAAATAAAAATAGCCCCAGCTAAAGTATGTAAAGACGTATTCAATTGCATGGTTCACGAAGGATAGATTCTTCATGGCGATGCCGCTCCCTTTTGCAATATGCTGTATAATAATGCCATTATATACTCCGAAAAAGCCTCTTGTCAAGACGAGATACCTAATGTTTTTCATCGGACAGGCCGTAAAATTGTCCTTTTGCCCTGAAAATATTTACAAAAGCTAAGTCTATGATATAATATGCTATAATTCGAGTATTAACCGCCAAAAGGCCTGCCCGGCCGAAACTGCTTGCAGGAGGGAATAGTATTATGGCAATGCAAATTGAATTCATCAGAAAACTGCCGTCGCCGCAGGAGCTTATGGAACAGTTCCCCATCGACGACCGCATCCGTAGCATCAAAGCGCAGCGCGACGAGACGATCCGCCGCATCCTGACCGGCGAAGACGACCGCTTCTTGCTCATCATCGGGCCCTGCTCAGCCGACAACGAAGACGCCGTCGTCGACTACGCCCATCGCCTGGCCGCCGTGCAGGAAAAAGTCGCCGACACTATCTTCATCATTCCCCGCGTATACACCAACAAGCCGCGCACCATCGGCGTAGGCTACAAGGGCATGCTCCATCAGCCCGATCCGGAAGGCAAGGAAGACATGCTGGCCGGCATTATCGCCATCCGGGAAATGAACGCCCGCATCGTCCGCGAAACGGGATTCACCTGCGCGGAAGAAATCCTCTACCCGGAAATCTACCGTTACTTGTCTGATCTCCTGTCCTACGCCGCCGTCGGAGCCCGCTCCGTCGAAGACCAGCTCCACCGCATGATCGCCAGCGGCGTCGGCATTCCCGTCGGTATGAAAAACCCGCCTTCCGGCGATATCTCGGTCATGCTCAACTCCATCGCCGCCGCCCAGCACTCCCAGGAATTCCTGTTCCGCGGCTGGGAAGTCCGCACAAAAGGCAACCCCCTAGCTCATGCCATCCTGCGCGGCTACGTCGACAACTTCGGAAACAGCCTGCCGAACTACCATTACGAAGACCTGCACAACCTGCTGGAAGCGTACGCCGAACGGAAGCTGGCGAACCCGGCCGTCGTCATCGACACCAACCACGCCAATTCCGGCAAAAAATATCTGGAACAAATCCGCATTGCCAAAGACGTCATGCACAGCCGTCATATGTGCCCCGACATCCGCACCCTCGTCAAGGGCCTCATGATCGAAAGCTACATCGAAGACGGCAGCCAGAAAATCAGCGAAGGGACATACGGAAAATCCATCACCGACCCCTGCCTGGGCTGGGAAAAGACGGAACGGCTCATCCTCGAGCTGGCCGACCTCGTATAACGTCAGACAGAGAAATCCCCGCAATTCCTCGTATCAGAGGAGCTGCGGGGATTTTTTGCTGGCCTGTTAAATGGAATCGAGAAGGATATATCCCTTGCCGCGCAGAAACGTTTCCGTTTCGGGCTCGCTGGTCTTGAATACGGCTACAGGCGTCGACGTCTGGCGGTTATACGAAATGTATAAGTAGTCGATCGATACGTTCGCTTCCTGCAAGTTCGACAAAATGCCGTCCAGCGTGCCCGGCGCGTCGGACATGTCGATGGCCAGCACCTTGTCCAGGCGGCACTGGTAGCCTGCGTCCTGCAGGGCCTTCAGGGCATTGTCCGGGTCCGTCACGATGAGGCGGATGATGCCGAATTCGGCGCTGTCGTTGGCCAGCATCGTATAAATATTGATGTGGGCCTGAGCCAAGACCGACGTGATGCAGCGCAGGGCGCCCTTCTTATTTTCGGCAAACAATGAAATTTGATTCAGCATGATAAGTCCTCCACTTCTCCACAAAAAAAGCAGGCTGCCATGAGCCTGCTCGAATCCATCTGTATGATGCTATACGCCGCTGAAAACGGGTTCCGCCGTCTTCCCTATGCCCATGTCCCCATTGTCCCTATCGTATTTTTCGTAGCCGAAATAGCCGGCGCTAAAAAAGCTCCAGCTCCAGCTAAAGTACGTAAAGGCAGATGCAATTGTCATAGGCAAAGATGACAAAACCTTCATTTAGATGGTCTCCTTTGTGTAATAATTAAAATTTGTTGGTGCCATTGTATACCTAAACGAAGGTTCTTGTCAAGAAAAATTTAATTTACACCCTACCAGGCTGGCGGCGTCGACGGCGTAACGACGCGGAACGCATAGCCCTGCTGCTTCAGCATGGCGATGATGGGCGGCAGGGCCTTGACCGTCTCTTCATGACCGGCAGCATCGTGCATTAATATGATGAGATGCGTATTTAAATACGGTCTGGCTACCAGCTGGCTCCGCAGGTTTTCCACGGCCTTCGCCGCCGTTTTGCCCGTGCCGTCGGCATCGCCCGTCAAGGCGTTCCAGCCGACGTCGACGTAGCCTATATCCTGAATCGCCTGCCAGTATTCCTTCGTGAAGTGGCCGGCTGTACCGCCCGGCGCCCGGGAAATGACCGGCCGGACGCCGATGATATGGTAAATCATCTCTTCCGTTTTCAGCAGCTCGTCTATATAGGCCTGGGGAGAGCTGTATAATTTTTTGTAGTCGTGGCTGTACGAATGGACGCCTATGCCATGGCCCGACTGATATATGCGGCGCACCACGTCGGGATAGCGGCTTACGTTCCGCCCGGTCAGGAAGAACGTCGCCCGTATATGCTCACGCTCTAAGATATCCAGTATTTTCTCCGTATTCGCCCGGTTCGGCCCGTCATCAAAGGTCAGGTAGGCGACGTGGTCGCCGTAAAAGTAAGAACGCTTCGCGCCGTACGTCTGCGGCAATCCCTTGGCCCGGCGTTCCCGCGTCGTATACCGGTCGTATACGGGCAGGTCGTTGTCCGCCGGCGGCAGGGAAAATGCATCTCCTACGTATACCTCCTTGGCTTGTCGTTCAAAGGGCAGGACGACGGACCGCACCCGGTCGAAGGAATGGCTCATGACGTGCATCGTAAGGCCGGCCGAAGCCAGGATGACGATGAGCACGCAGCCCAAGGCTAATTTCAATTTTGCTATCATATACCGTAAACGCTTTCTTTCTATCTAGGTTCATAGGAAACGTACTGCCGGATAGTGCAGGCTTCTCTGTAGCCGTCGGCCAATACGCTGGCGACCAGTCCGAAATCTTCCATTTCGTCCAGCAAGGCTTCCGTCATGCGGTGCTGCACGGCGTTATACCCCGTGCAGAATAAAATGCGGGCGCAGGGCATGCCGCGGAACATGCCGCGGGGATGCTTGATGAGCTTGGCCAGCATGGCCGGCGTAATGACGGCGCCCTGAGACCGGCCCATGATCATCGTCGCCGTTTCAATGCCTTCTACCTTTTCCGGAAGAAGCGAGTTTCCCAGCATTTGCAGGTTCAGCACGCCGATAATCGTATCGCAGTTTACCGGAACGGGCACGTCGTCGGGGAGAGGCGCTTTCAGCCATTTGCCCTTGGCTCCGTCGCCTTCGATGAGGATATACCAGGCCGGATGCCGTACCTTGAGCTGCTCGATGACCTTCGTCGGCAGGCCTGTGTAGCAGTCGTTGCCATCGAGGCCCCAAAACCAGGCCGGCACGCGGCCGTCGGCAATGCGGGCTGCGCAGAATGCTTCTCCTTTTTCGACGTCGGACGTGCAGATGACGTCGAAGGGCTCTACGTTATCGATGTAAGCGCTGTCCATAGGGACGGTGCTGCTGATCATGATGGGCAGCTTGCTGTTGTGGCCGTATTTCCCCAGCCGTTCCAATACAGTCGTCTTGCCGCCGGCCCCGACGATTGCCGTAATGCCCGGCTTCAGCATGCGCAGCCACCGATTATCTTGATACATAGACGAATCTCCTCCTTTTGATGATGCCCTTTATCTTTTTCCGGCCTTCTGCAGCTGGGCGCTGCGGCCTTTCCACGCTTCCTTAATCAGCTTGCGGACCATGTCGACAGTCAGGCTCCGCCGTTCCTGCTCGGAGCAGGTACCGTAATTGGCAAAGTCCAATTCCTCGCTGGCCAGATGAGCCACGTTCTCCCGTACAGCTATCCCCTTTTCCGTCAGCTCCGCGCTGGCCGTTTCGGCAATGGCGGCGACGCCGGGACGGCCGCCCACGACGACGCGCCATTCATCGTCCAGGGCCGCTACGGCTCCCGTCAGGTACGGTTCGTCCGTCGGCAGCTTGCGATAGGCTGCAAAGGCCGTGTATACCTCTTCCTTCGCAATGACGACCTGCGAAACCATCTCCCGCATAGGCGGGCAGGGAATGTAGTCGGCAAGGTTCATGCGCCCCTTTCCTTCCAGGACGACGTCGACGCGCAGCGACATCAGCACGGGCAGCACGACGGAAAAGGGAGCTTTTACGGCGACGACTCCGCCAATCGTCGCTTTCTTCTCGTCGGAATTCTTGATATCCCGAATACACCGGCATATGGCGCCGCCGGCGATGGCCTGCACGACCGGCGATTTCTCCAAGTCGGCCAGCGTCGTCATGGCTCCGATGGCCACTTCGTCGCCGGCGTCGCGGATATACCGCAGCCCGGCCTTCGATAAGTCGACGATGAGGCCGTAATGGTCTTTCTTGTATTTTAAGCCCTGGGCTCCAGCCAAAAATACGGCGGAAGCGGCGTCGCGGTATACCTGGTACGCCTCTTCCGGGCTCTGCGGTACTGCAATCGTATCACTTGTAACCAAACTGGGTGCATCTCCTTTCTTGTTTATATATATTCGCTTTATCTTGTCTTTTTATTCATATGTGCCGCCGGCAGCCACATTGGCGCGGCGGACATCCAGGGCAAAGGAACCCCTGTTGCTTTCCAGAATTTCATCTATGACGGCGTCGACGCCGATTTCATCGCACAGATCCAGCTCTTCCTTATAGGCCAGGATCGGCATGAGCAGCTCGACCGTCGTGCCGTCGGCCATAGTCAGGGCCCCCAGCTCGCCTTCAAACTGGACGATGATGACGCCGGACAAGTCCGTCATCGGCGAAAAGGGCTCGCACGTCTCCGTATTGGGCAGGATAAACCCATAGGATATCCAGATTTGATGCACGTGGGGAAAGCGCCCCAGCTCCATGAGCATCCAAATCGGCCAGGCCGCGGCGTCGGTCAGGGCGACGTCCTTCCCCTTGCCGAAGGGCCAGTCTGCCGGCAAAATCATGCACAGCTCGCCGTACACCTCGTGGCCCATTTCCAGCCTGCCGGCGGGGTAATGCATGGGAACGGCGCTCATCCCTATCGTATGCAGGAGATAAAAGGGCTCCTCTACGGTCGGGTACAGCATTTCCA
Organism: Megasphaera sp. An286; assembly: GCF_002163455.1. Lineage (NCBI taxonomy): Bacteria > Bacillati > Bacillota > Negativicutes > Veillonellales > Veillonellaceae > Megasphaera > Megasphaera sp. An286. The sequence goes on from NZ_NFIY01000020.1 coordinate 33,045, forward strand.
CGCTGATGGGAATCGGGCTGGCCGTCGTGTCGGAAAAAACCTTCCATTCGCGGTGGGGAAACAGCTTATGAAAGTAGTCCTGCACCTGTTCGCCGTACTCGCCGTGACGAAGCGGCATGGGGCCGGCGTCGTTCATGGCGAAAAATCGCGAAGGTCGTTGTTGTATATCTATGCGCACTGTATCCCTCCTCACCAGTTCAGTCATATTATAGCATAAATGGCGGCTATATCCTATGTATAATATCCACATAGGAACGAGGCAATCGCGTCAAACTCGAAGGCCCCTCTTCGCAAACCGCCGTTTTATTGATACAATCAGATTATATTCATGCAAAGGAGGCCACACCTATGAAAATACTGAAAAAAAATCTGCGCGTCGCCGTCGTGCAGGCGTCGCCGGTCATGTTTGACAAGGACGCGACCCTCGATAAGGTCGTAAGCCAAATCGCCGAAGCAGGAACGCACGGCGCCGAACTCATCGTCTTTCCCGAATCCCTCGTCCCCTGCTATCCCTACGGGCTGACCTTCGGCTTCAACGTCGGCAGCCGGTCCGAAGACGGCCGCAAGGACTGGAAGATATACTACGATAATTCCGTCGTCGTCCCCAGCGCCGACACCGACCGCATCGGCAAGGCCGCCAAAGAAGCCGGCGCCTATGTCAGCATCGGCATTACGGAGCGGGACAGCACAAACTATTCCCTGTACTGCACAAACCTCGTCTTTTCTCCCGACGGCAAGCTCGCCGCAAAGCACCGCAAGATAAAGCCGACGGGAGCGGAACGGTATATTTGGGCCGATTCGCACGACCCCGACACGTATTTTCCCATCACGGACACGCCGTGGGGCCCCATGGGCGCCCTTATCTGCTGGGAAAATTACATGCCCCTGGCTCGCGTCGCCTTGTATCAGCAGGGAGTCTCCCTGTATCTTGCCCCTAATACCAACGACAATCCCGAATGGCAGGACACGATCCGGCACATCGCCATCGAAGGCCACTGCTACGTCATCAACGCCGACCAGTACTTTACGAAGGCCATGTATCCTGACTCGCTGTTGGCGAAAGACGAAATCGCCAGGCTGAAAGACGAAACGTGCATCGGCGGCAGCTGTATTATCGATCCCTACGGCCACTGCGTCACCGAGCCCGTATGGAATCAGGAAGCCATCATCTATGCCGACCTCGACATGGACGCCGTGCCGATGAGCCACATGGAGTTCGACGGCGTCGGCCACTATGCGCGGCCCGATATTTTAGAGCTTACCGTCCGCGACGGGAAATAAATCCGGCTCCCTTACCACAGCGCCGTCCCCGCCGCCAGCCCCAGCCAGCAGAATAAAAACGCGCCGACGACATTCAGGCCGCCGTACAGCAGGGCAAAACCCATCTCGCCGGCCCGAATAAAGGTCAGCAATTCCATATTAAAGGTGGAAAAGGTCGTAAAGCCGCCGAGGACGCCTGTGACGGCAAAGAGCTTCACCGACGGCGGCAAGTCGGCCTGGGCCTGAAAATACATCATGAGCAGGCCGATGAGAAAAGAGCCTACGATATTGACCAAAACAGTCCCATACGGGAAGACGACGCCGCCGTGCGCGTTGGCAAGGAGCGTGACGGCATACCGCAGAGCGGCTCCGATGCCGCCGCCGACGGCCACGGCCAGTATATGCTGCATCATAAAAACCACTTCCTTAGTTTAGCGTATGACGTCCCTATTGTACCACGTTTTACTGCTCCATAAAATAGGAAGGGGCATAACAATACGCTGTGCCCAGCCCATAAATCCCTTGTAAAAGGGCAGGAAATATAGTAAAATGACAATGAATACATACGCCGCAGGCTAATAAAAATTATTTACGCAAAGGGATGACGCTATGAAAACACGATGTGTGGAGCTGAGTCAATTCGAATCTGAATTGCTTATCGCTTTTATGAACCAGCCTAAGGATACGCCGATTTCAGCAGGCTTGTGCCGTACGATTTACCGCCGCCTGGAAGGCCATCCGGCCTTCGCCCAGAGCCGCGTAAACGTATATGAAAAAAGCGGCGGCGCCGTTCGCGCCGCAATGGCTCAAAAATAAGTATACCCACGCTCATTCCCCCTCTGACGAGCTGCTGCACGTACGCCTTTGGCTGCTGCGGCAGCTCGTCTTATATTTAGATACCCCTTCAACAACACGGGAGGCCTTCATGAACCAAGACGACATCATCATCCGCGCGGCTTCGCCTGAAGACGGCGCAGCCCTTCTGGCGATTTACGCGCCTTATGTGCAGCATACCGCCATTACCTTCGAATACGCCGTTCCCAGCCTGGAAGAATTTACGGGCAGAATCGCCGCGACGCTGACTAAATATCCCTATCTCGTCGCCGAGCATCAGGGATGCCCTGCAGGCTACGCCTACACCGGGCCCTTTTCCGGCCGCGCCGCCTACGACTGGTCCGCCGAAACGTCGCTGTACATACGCCGGGACTGTCGCCGCCAAGGAATCGGCCGAAAGCTGTATGAAGCGCTCGAAGCCGTCTCGAAGGCGCAGCACATCGTCAATTTGAACGCCTGCATCACCTGTCCCGACGCCGACGACGAATACGTAACGCGAAACAGCGTCCAGTTCCACGCTCATATGGGATACGCCATGGTCGGGATCTTTCACAGCTGCGGCTACAAATTCAGCCGCTGGTACCACGTCGCCTGGATGGAAAAGTTTCTCAGCGACCATCCGGCCGTTCCCGAACCGGTCATCCCCTTTCCCGTCCTCCGTCCCAGGCTGCGCCGCATCCTGAACGGGCAAGAATAAAAAAAATCGTCCCTGCGCGATGGGCTTTCTCCTTGCCGGAATACCCAGTAAGGAAAAAACCTATCGCCGCGAGGACGATTTTTTTTATATCTCTATGCCGTTATTCGGCCATGGACCGTTCCAAGCGTTCGGCAATGGCCTTGCCTGTCGCCGTCTTAGCCAGGCCGCCGTCGGACGTTTCCTTCAATGCAACGGGCATCATCCGGCCGATTTCGTTCATCGCTTCGATGACTTCGTCAGGCGGAATGACGCTGCGCACGCCGGCCAGGGCCATTTCGGCCGCCGTAATCGCCAGGATAGCGTAGCAGGCGTTGCGCTTGACGCAGGGAACTTCGACCAGCCCGGCTACGGGGTCGCAGGCCAGCCCCAGCGTATTTTTCATGCAGAGGGCGAAGGCCTGCAGTATCTGATCGTTCGTCCCGCCGGCCATTTCAGCAGCTGCGGCGGCAGCCATAGCGGCAGCCGTACCGCATTCGGCCTGACAGCCGCCGACAGCGCCGGCCACGGAGGCGTTGCGCGATACGACGGCGCCGACGCCGGCAGCCGTAAACAGGGCGTTGACGCTCGTTTCCGTATCGACGTCCAGCTCTTCGGCTACGGCTGTCATGACGGCCGGCACGATGCCGCAGGACCCTGCCGTCGGGCAGGCGACGATTTTAAACATCTTGGCGTTGGCTTCGCTGACCGCCAGGGCGTAGACGGCTGCTTTCTTCGCCAGCGGCCCCAGCAGCTTCGGCGCCGCTTTCAGGAGCTTGTCGGCATCGCCGCCGACGAGGCCGCTTACGGATTTTTCCGTATCGCTCAAGCCGGCGTCGATAGATTCCTTAAATACGGCCAGCCGGCCTTCCATGCGGCTGCGTACGGCTTCTTCCGTCTGTTCCGACGTTTCCATTTCGTGGCGCACGACGACTTCCGACAAAGACAGGTTGTGTGTTGTCGCCGCATCCATCAGTTCGTGAAGGGTTTTATATTCGTACTGGTACATATCCTATCCTCCTATAACGGCAGCAGCGTGACGACGCTTTCAATTCCGGAAATATTCTGAATCATGCTGACCATTTCCTGCGGAACCGGGCTGTCCGTGCAGACAATCATAACGGCCGACGCATTTTTAGCGCTGCGGAATACGCGCATGTTCGATACGTTGATGTGACCGATAGCCAAAATCGTCGTGGCCTGGGCGATGACGCCGGGCTTATCGCGATGCACCGTAATCAGCGTATGCTCTTCGCCGCTGAGCAGGACGCCGGCGCCGTTGATCTCGCGGATTTCCATTTTGCCGCCGCCGAGGGACACGCCCAGCACTTCCATCTTCTTTCCCGTCTTGCCCGTCATGGCGATGCGCACCGTGTTGGGATGGTCTACCTCCGCTTCCGAGCGCTGAAATACGACGTTCATCCCCTGCTGGGCTGCCAGGTCAAAGGACGTGCGCAGGCGGACGTCGTCGGCTGAAAAGCCTAGTAATCCGGCGACCAGAGCCTTATCCGTGCCGTGGCCCTTATATGTCTTGGCAAAAGAGCCGTATAAGGTAATCACAGCTTCTACAGGCTCATCTTTCAGGATTTCCCGGGCCATGAGGCCGATACGGGCCGCGCCGGCGGTGTGAGAACTGGACGGACCGATCATGACCGGGCCGACTACATCAAAAACTCCCATACTATACCTCCTTGTACTCTTACCTATATGGATAAAATTTAAAATGGAAAGGCAATTTCTCTATCTAAATAAAAGCTGTATATGTACGCGCTGCCGACGGGAGCGCCGAGGACCTGCAAGGCAGCCTGGCGGTACAATGCCAGCTGCACGGCGTAGCGCCGCCGAAAGGCCTCTTCATCGGGCAGGCGGTCCGTCTTATAGTCGACGAGGACCCATTGGCCGTCCTGCCAAAACAGGCAGTCGACGACCCCCTGCACGAGGATTCGTTCCCCCTCTTCCAGGGCCGGCAAATACCCGCCGCCGGGCAGGAGCACGCTGAAAGGATATTCGCACCGCACGTCGGAAGACAAGGCCATGCGCCGCCCCAGAGGGGAACTGCAGAAGCGCTGCACAGACGGCACGAAGACGAGCCGCAGCTCTTCTTCGGAAAACAGCCCGTCAGCCTGCCACGACGCCATCTGCCGCCGTATATCCCCGTCGGTCATATCCGGCGTCAGCTGAATATACTGCATGACCTTATGCATAACCGTTCCTCGCCATGCGCCGCCGGCGCTGCCGTCTTGTTCCACAAGCCAGGGCGGCGTCGGGCCGAAGGCATCTTCGTCCTCGGCGATGCCGGCCAGTGGGGAAGCCGGCGGCTGTTCTTCCTCCACCGCTTCGGCGTAACGGAGATTGTACTGCCGCTTGATTTCTGATACGGAAAATTTAGCCGCCGTCTCCGTCGCCGCCGGGTAGCCGTAAGTCCACGTCAGGGCTTGTTCCATCCACAGGGGCGCCGCCGTTCCCGTCGGCAGCCCCTCCTTCAGCCGGGCCAGGCGCGGTTCTTCCGCCTGCTCCCCTGCATCGGCCGCAGCCGCGCCGACACGGCTATGAATCGTTACCTGCCACAGACCGCTCTGCCACGACGGAGCGCCGCCCAGGAGCCAGGCCTCGCTTTCCGGCCGCGACGCGACGCCGGGGAGCACCCAGTCGAAATACGAACGGGCCCGGGCCGGATTGACCTGGCCGCGCCAGCGCTGCCAGTCCCGCTCCAAGTGAGACGTATGGCCCGTAAGGATTAATTTATCCCTGGCCCTCGTCATGGCTACGTAGAGAACCCGTTCTTCCTCAGCCGTGCTTTCCCAGCCGATCTGCGCGCAGATGCCGTTCCATAAAAGCGTCGGATAGGCCATGCGCCACTGGACGTCGTACTGCTTCAGGCCGATTCCCAGGGTATTGTGAAACAAGATGAGGGAATGCATGTCCTGGCGGTTGAAGGCCTTGCCCATATCGGCGGCAATGACGACGGGAAATTCCAGTCCCTTGCTCTTGTGGATGCTCATGACGCGCACGACGTCTTCCCGCTCGCTCAGCACCTTGGCCGGAGCCAGATCCAGCCCGTCTTCCTTCATCTTGTCGATGAGGCGCAGGTAGCGGAATATCCCGCGGAAGCCCGAAGCTTCATACTGCCGCGCCCTGTCGTACAGGGCCTGCAGATTGGCCTGCCGGACGGCGCCGCCGGGCATGCCGCCGACGTAGTCGTAGTAGCCTGTATCACGATACAATTCCTGCAGCGTTTCCGCCACGCCGTGCCGGCGGCTGTACGTCCGCCAGGCCTGCAGCTTGGCGCAGAAGCCCAGCAATCGTTCCTTTTCCTCTCCCTCTTCCAAGGATGCGGCGTATGCCGGCAGGTTCCGCCACAGGGACTGCTCGCCGGCCAGGCGCAGCTCAGCCAGCGACGGCTCGTCCATCGCCGCGATGGGAGAGCGCAGGACCGCCGCCATGGGCAAATCCTGTTCGGGATTGTCGATGCAGCGCAGAAGCGACAAGACGGTCTGTACCTCTATGGCCGCAAAATAGCCGCCGTTCTGTTCCGCATAGGCCGGAATGCCATAAGCCTGGAGGACGCGGAGCAGCACGTCCGCCTTCCCGGCCATGGATCGCAGGAGCACGACGATATGACGATAGGCCAGAGGCTCCAGCGTGCCGTCCTTGCGGGCGGCCATCTTTCCCTGTTCCTTCAGCCGGCAAATCGATTCGGCGATGACCTGGCATTCCTGCTCAAAGGCCGTCATGTCCCGTTCCGGCGTCTCTTCATCTGCCGGCGAGTCGTCCCGCGCCGTATCGACGATATGCACCTCGACAGGGCCGCCGACCCAGCGTTCGTCTTCCGGGGCGGTTCGTCCGGCATAGAGCCGTTCCCGTTCGCCATAGCCCATGCCGGCGGCTTCTTCGGTCATCGTCCTGGCGAACACTTCGTTGACGGCGTCGAGGATATTCGGAGCGCTGCGGAAGTTCCTTCCCAAGTCGATACAGCGCTGCACGGCGTCGGCATCGCGGCTGAAAGACCTGTATTTTTCCAGAAACAGCGTTGGGTCCGCCAGGCGGAAGCGATAGATGCTCTGCTTGATATCGCCGACCATGAAGCGGTTGTCGCCGCGGGAAATCAAGGCCGTAATCAGTTCCTGCACGCCGTTCGTATCCTGATATTCGTCGATGAGCACTTCCTTATAGGTCTGGCGCAGTTCTTCCGCTGCCGCCGAAGGCACGGGATGATCCGGCTCCGACTGCGGCGACAGGAGAATCTGAAGGCAGAAATGTTCCAAATCGCTGAAATCGATCCAGCCCTTTTCCTTTTTTGCCGACCCGTAGGCCTCGGCGAAATCAGTCGTCAGCCGCACCAGCCCTTTCATGACCGGCGCCATCGCTCTCACGCCGTCCAGCCAGACGTCGGATGCAACGGAAAAATAAGGCGTCTGAAGGCCTTCGGCAATTTCCTTTTTCACGTCGCTGCGCACGGCCTTGCACTGTTCCCAGAAAACCTTATCTTCGTCAGACAGCTTGCGCAGCCCCTTTAAGCGGGGAAATTCTACGGCCATGACGGCTTTCCGCATATCGTCCCAGGCGGTGCGCTCCAGCACGCGCCGCAGTGAATCGGCTTCGGCGGCGAAATCGGCGTACGGGCCGGCAAAGGCCGGACGAGCCTTCATCTCGCCCAAGAGGCCTTCGTACCGTCCGAGCTGTTCCTCTACGCTGCTCCGCACCAGCTTTTTGACGGGATCGCACCAGGCCATTTCGTCGATAGACGCGCCGTCAGGCACGTCATAGGCTTCGGCCGCATCGTCCAGCCATTTCCAGGGCCAGGGCATGCTGCGCGAATAGTCGTACATGCGGCTGACCGTATCCATGAGCGCGTCGTCCCCCCGGTCATTGCCGAACATATCTGCCAGCGGATAGAGAAAGGGCGCTTTTTCTTCGTCTTCATAATACGATAAAAACACGGCTTCCAGCACGCCCTTGCGCAGCAGGCGCAGCTCTTCCTCGCCGGCAATCGTCACGCGCGGGTCGATATCGATGGTATAGAAATACTTGCGTATGACGTCCTGGCAGAAGGAATGAAGCGTCGATATGTGGGCCGACGGCAGCAGCGCCAGCTGGCGCTCTACGGCCGCGTCGCCCGTATCGGCCAATACCTGGGCCAGGGCCGCGCCTACACGTTCCCGCATTTCCGCCGCCGCCGCCTTCGTAAACGTCACGACCAGCAGCTCCGTAATGTCGACAGGATCGTCCTTGTCGAGGAGCCGGCGGATAATGCGCTCTACGAGAACGGCCGTCTTGCCCGATCCGGCCGCGGCAGACAGCAGCAGCGTCTGCCCCCGGCTGTCAATGGCCGCCTGTTGTTCCGGTGTCCAGGCCATGTTCGCTCCCTCCTTCGTCCAGTTTTTCCAGCAGATCCTCTTTCCGTATCGTCACGACGTCGTAGCCGTTGTCGGGCAGCTGCGCGTCAAACCGGCAGACGGCGTGATAGGGGCAATAGCGGCACGGGCTGGCCTGCCCCAATAAAATAGGCCGCACGGCGATGTCGCCGCTGTCTATGCGGCCGGCGATTTCGCGAATTCGCGCAACGGCCAGCGTCAGCAGCTTCTGCCATCCCGCTTCATCGTACATCGTATGGGATACGTTGCTCAGGGTGCCGTCCTTTTTTAACCGCAAATTTAAAAATTCCGAATAGCCTTCCATCGACGTATCCAAGGCAGTCATGACCTGGCTGTCGTCGAGATAATATCCGCTGAGGCGGCTTTTTTTATCGTATAAGGTCTTCTTTTCCTCTTCGTCGGCTACGTGGTCCAGGGACGTCTTGTCGTTGCGGACGTAGCAGTACAAAATAGCCGCCGGCACGGCGTCTTCGCCCATGTTCAGAAGCGCCACGTACATGTACGTCAGGAGCTGCAGCTCCAGGCCCACGAATACCTGGCTCAAATCGAGCTGCTTCCGCCCCGATTTGTAGTCGATGACGACGACGTACTTGGCGTCGCCGTCCCGCATGGAATCGACGCGGTCGATCTGCCCGGTGACGACGACTTCCAAGCCGTCGGGCAAGGTAAAGCGCAGAGCCTCCCACGGGCTGCCCTTGCGGCCGAAGGCCTTTTCTAATCCTTCCATATGAAACTGGGACGACTCGCTGAACTGGCAAAGGCGCCGCACTGTCCGGGCCAGGGTTTGAATGAGTCGTTCCTTGATCTGCGCGAAATAGGCGTTGGACATGAGGATGTCGTGCTGTATATACGGAGCAAGCCGTTCCGTAGCCTGGCGGCACGCGGCCGGAATGTCTTCCGCTCGGAGGTCGCGCCACTGCTTGTGTTCGCGAAGCAGGTCCTCGCCTAAGATGCGCAGCGCACCGTGGACGAGCATGCCCAGATCGGGGGCGGAAAAGTGATACATTTGCCGTTCTTCCAACAGCAGGCCGTAGCGGGCAAAATAAGCGAAAGGACAGCTGCGGTACTGCTCAAATTTCGTGACGGAGCCCCGCAGGACGCCGTCAGGCGCGTACAGCCGCTTGACGAGCGTCGCCGGCAGCCGCAGGGGCTGATTGCGGTGAAACAATCCCTGCACGGCCTGCGCCGCCCGCTCTTTCCAGCCGTGGCTGCAGGCCCAGTCGTACAAGGCCCACCAAACGTCGTCCGTCTCTTTGCCCTCTGCCGCAGGCCGCAGCATGACAGGCAGCCACGACAGGGCCGCCGGAAGGGACGTAATGAACTCGGCCTCACGTCCCCCTTCAATCGTCCCCGTTTCATGGCCGACGGCATCGACGTAGCCCTTTTCTTCTATCTGCCGAATCCACGACGAAGGCTCCATCGCCCCGCCGTCGTCGCCGGCCAGAATATACGACAAGTGCAGCTGCTCTCCGGCCCGGCCGGCAGCCAGATAAAAGAGGAATTTTTCCTGGAACGAACGGAACCGGCTGTCCGGGCCGAGCCGGACGCCCAGGGCCTCCAGCTTCCGCCGTTCGGCGTCGTTCAGCATGCCTTCTTCGCTCGTGCGCTGGGGGAACACGCCGTCGTTCAGGCCGCATAGGAAGACGACGCGGGCCTGCATGGTGTATCCCCGTTCGACCGACGTAAACGTAACGTGGTCCAGCGTCGGCGGAATCAAGCTGAATTTCAGCTGCTCCAGCCCGTCCTTTACGATCTGGGAAAACTCCTGCAGCGGCACGACGTCGTCGCCGCACACGCGGACGATTTCATGAAGGAAGGCGACGATGCGCTTCCAGACCTGCTCGTGTTCCTTTCCTTCGGCAGCCCGTCCGGCTCCTTCGTCATCGCGTTTCCACTGCTGCAGGGACTGGGGAACGCCCAGGTCGTACAGCCATCGGTACAGCAGCGTGCACCAGTCTGCTAGGGAATGGTCTTCCTGCGCCTCTTCCCAGCACGGCCGCAGGGCCTCCCATACGGCGCGGCGGATGCCATTGACATGCCGTATCGTTTCTTCTTCGCCTTCGTCTACGCCATGGCCTTCCTCGATATAGCGGCTTCTTCCGTACTGCCAGTCTTCGCCGGCCAGCCAATGATAGCCCCGGATACCGTAAGCCAGGCAATAGTTTTCCAAATCGTCGGCATCGCACCGACTGATAGGGAACAAGTCCGTCTTCAGCAGCTGAAACAACGGCTCGTGAGCCCATCGGGACGTAAACACGTCCAGCAGGGAGGAAATGGCCTCCGCCGCAGGATGGGACGTCATGGGACGCCGGTAATCGCTGAAAAAAGGAATGCCGTATTTGGCGAATATCTCCTCGGCAATATGGTAATACGCCTCGCCGGTCCGCGCTAAAATAAGAAAATCGCGGTAACGGTATCCCCGGCGGCACAAGGCCTGAATGCGGCGGGCCGCCGCGTCGAGCTCCAGTATCCTGTTTCCGCATTCCGTCAGTATCAAGCCCTTTACGGCCTCAGCCTGTACCGGCGGCACGGGACGGAAAAATTCATTCAAAAATACGGCCAGGCCCCCTTCGTCAGTCCCGGCGACGCGCCGTACCTCCAGGTGCGGGAATATGCGGCGCAGCTCCTGGTACACGGCATAGGGCCGGTGGAACAGGGCTGTTTCCCGACGCTGCGCCTCGACGCGGTCCGGGTCCATCGTCAGGGTAATCGTCACCTGCGCCGCCGTCTGTTCGATGGCCTGCAGCACTTCCAGCTGCCGCGGCGTAAACCACTGGAACCCGTCAACCCATACGTGAGCGCCCTGCAAAAAGGAATACGAAGGAATTTCCCTTGCCAGTACGGTCATCGTATCGTCGGCGCTGCCGAACCGTTCCTCTAAATAGGCCGTATACCCCTGATACAGCAGCGCGATATCCATGAGCTTGCGGCTCAAGGTCTGGCTGCCCAGCAGGGACGCGGCATGGCGCAGCATGTCAGGGCCAATGCAGAAGGAACGGCACTCGCCGATAAACCGGCCGGCCGTTTCTACGAAATTATCCTGCCGCGCCGCCGTCTGCAGCACCGTAAACTCGTCGGCGTGCCGCCGCAGCAGCCGCTGCAAGATGAGCTTCTGCGCCAATTCCGATACGAAGGCGCAGTCCTTGCCCTTTTCCTGAAATACGCGGTAGGCCAGCCGCGAAAACCCGACGATCTGCGTCCCCATAAAGCCCTTTTCCGGCAGCGACTCAGCAAACCGCCGCTCCGCGTTATACGACGCCTGATCGGGCACGATGAGCAGCGTGCGGCGGCCCTGGGCCGCTTCGGCCTTCATCTGCGAAAAGCAATATTCCGTTTTTCCGCTTCGGCCCTTGCCAAACAAAACAGTCAGCGCCACGGCAACTCCTCCCTTCCACTGTGCACTCTGAAATTACATTTTCAATTATTGTATCATATTTTCTGCACGCATAAAACCGAAATGCCCATGCAAAAAAAGTCCGGCAAAGCGATTCGCCTCTGCCGGATCTTCCAGTTTGTTATGCAATTATATAGCTGCGCAGGCCGATTTCAGAAACGGCGCGCGCCGCCGTTCTTCCCGATAGAGCCACTTCAAATCGTACGGTTCAAACACGACACGGCGGTATGCGTCTACGTCCATCATCGTTCCGTCCCAATCGGAGTGGATGTCGCCATTCTGCTTGATCAGGATATCGTACAGGATATCGTAGGTCACGCCGTCCCTTTCATCCCGTTCCACAATAGTGCTGTACGGAAGGGTCTTGTGATAGGTCAGTTCCATCCCCTTGTAATCGAAATGGAAGCCACAGCGCATACGGCAGCCGTCCAGCCCCGTATAGCGGGCGATGTACTTCAAATCGTGAAGGATCTTATCGTTCTTTTCGTCGTACAGGTTTTCCGGCGTCGTTTCCGTATAGTCGAAACGGAATTGGATTGACGCGCCGGGAATGGCATGGAATCGTTCCAAATAGGGGATTAAATCGCGGGCCGGATAGTTTTTATACAGCACGCAGTTGATTCGGAACGGCACGGCCAGGCGCCCCAGCAATTCGTCGTTCGATTCTACGACATAATGCTGCATGTGGCGCGACACGTTGATGCAGGTAATCTTGTCCTTATTGCGCTGCGTAAAGGCGATGATATCGTCTTCGGTCTGAAACTCCGACACGGGCAGCGTCGTATTGATATACACCTTGTGCGTACGGGGAATGCAGTCGAGCATATGCTGCAGCGAATCCAGGTCTGCGAAGGGCTCGCCCCCGGTAAACACAAAATCGCAGTACGGCGTGATAGCGTCCATGCGGGCAATGCTTTCGCAGATTTTTTCCGCCGAAAACCCCGTCATATCGGAATATTCTTCTTTATTAATGCAGAACGGGCAGTGATTGCGGCAGTTATACGGCACAAATACCGTCACCGTCGCCCCGCCTTCTCTTGTCTTATACGGATTCCTGACGCGAACTGCCGGCTCCGCTGCTTCATGTATCATGCTGTTCATGTCTCTTTCGCCTCAACTCTTGAGCAGTCGCCGTCAATATGCTCCCACACCGCTTTGCCGCCGTAAGAATAAAAGGATTTTCATACGGCTCAAAACAGACACACTGGCGCGGCTGCCCCCTTATCCACACTCCATTCTACCATAAAATTTCATTTCGTCCAATACATATTGCGTATTCTTTTATGGCATACATCGTATAGCAAATAATTCACATAACACATATTAGTGCAGGGCCTGGGTAATCTCAGCGGCCGTCTTCTTGACGGCCTGAATAATCTGCTCCTGCATGTCTTCCGTCACGCGGGATACCGGGCCGGACACGCTGATGGCGGCTATGATTTCGTGATTTGAAAAAATAGGCGCGGCAATGCAGGTCATGCCCAGTTCGACTTCTTCCCGCTCGATGGCGTAGCCGTTGCGCCGAATGGCTTCCAGCTCCTTCAGCAGCTCGTCCCAGTCGGTAATCGTATACTCCGTAAACTTCTTCAACTTGCATCCTGCGTACCGGCGGCAGTATGATTCGGAAAAGGCCAGCAGGCATTTTCCCGACGCCGCGCAGTAACTGGGTCGGATCGCGCCGATAGGCGGAGCCATGTCGACGGTCTGCGGCGATTTGATCTTTTCCAGGATGACGTGCTGCGGATACGGCGCGTCGGACTGGACGAAGGTCGTCATGTGGACGCTTTCCTTGCATTGAAGCGCCAGGGCCTTCGCATAGGGGTAGGCGACCTTTTGAAAGGATTCCTTTTCGCGGAACAGCATGCCCAGGGAGTACACCTGAAGGCCCAGCCAATACAGACCCGTTTCGCCGTCGCGGCGCACGAAGTCCCGCCCCTCCAGCGTATCCAGGGTCCGGCTCACAGTGCTCTTGTGCATTCCCATCTTCTTGCTGATCTGCGTAAGGCTCAGAGGCGCTTCTTCCTGTAAAAAGAGTTGAAGGATTGCCAGCGCCCGGTCAATTGATTCTATCATACGTTCCGCTCCTTCCTGCCAACAGCGTGCAGTTCCCGCCAACGCAATGATTGTTGCGTCGGCGCAGTCTTACGTTTCATTATACGTACATTGGGAAGGATGTCAATATGTACGTTTACTCGTCCGTTTCCTTAGCTTCTGCCGCCGCAGAGCCGACGCCCTGTTCGTATAATCCCTTCGCCAGCCCCTGCAGGAGATCCAGGCATTCCATGTGGGTCAGCCAGTTCTTAGGCACGTCTTTCGCGCCGTACAACGCACCGGCGATGCTGCCGCTGACGGCGCCGCACGTATCGCTGTCGCCGTCCTGATTGCAGGCCATGATGACGGCGTCCTTCAGAGAGGTCGTCTTCATGACGCAGTATAAGGACAAGGCCAGCGCTTCGTCGGCATTCCAGCCCAGGCCGAGCTTCTTCATGGACCGCACGGGGTTTCTGTCGCTCATAGCTTCGTCGACGGCTGCCTGCAAGGTCTTCCATAGTTCGACGCCGCCTTCTTCCTGCTGCAGACGCTCGAAAGCGCCAACAACGGCCTGCCCCAGCGTCTTTCCGGCGGCCAGCAGCGAAATGATGGCGCTGAACGTTCCCGCCGCTAAATAAGCCGTCGCGCCGCCGTGCGTCAGCAACGCCGCCCGGCAGCCCACGGCAAAGGCCGCGTCGGCATCGCCGGCATAAAACAATCCGACGGGCCCGGTCCGCAGGGCGGCGCTGCTCTTGCAGGCATTGGCCTTTTTCTCCTTCGTAAAGCGCAGCCCCGACGCCAGGGCAATCAAGCAGGCCTTGCCGGGGGCCCGGCGGGCAAACAGCAGCGGTTCGCCCATGAGGTCGTATCCCAACGATTCTTCATGGGCCTGCTTTTTCATCCACCGCGCATGCTCGGGCCGGATAATCCGCTCGGTCTGGGTATAATACCAGCGCATGTAAGACCGGTACAGCCCTTCCTCCGGCGCAAGGCCGTCGTGCTTAGCCCAGAGCAGTCCATCGGCCGTAAACAAGGCCAGCTGCGTATCGTCGGAAATGATGCCCCGCTTGCCGTTCGCTTCCAATTTCAATACGGTCCGCAGCCCATAAGGGCCGTATTTCTTATGAATCGTCTTCAAATCGACATATTCGATGAGATACCCTAACGCATCACCTGCCGCGCCGCCCAACATGCATCCTACAAACCGTTCCGCTCCGTCCATGGCTATACCTCCAAAAAAATCAAAAAAGACATTTACATTATCGCCATTATTAGATATAATATTAGTTTTACACATATACAGTATACCAGATACTAGCGGTCATACGCAAATGATATCTTGACATAGACAGGCATCTCACTCGTACTTGCCTATTTTCGTATGATATATACCCCCACGGGATTACAAAAATCAGGCGAATCCTGTATAATGAACCGTAACGGCGTACTGCGGCGCCGTCAAAGGACTTTTGTTTTAAGAAAGGATCAGACTATGAATACATCTACTGCTACCGCGACGGCTGCCGTCGCCCAAGACGTAAAGGAACAGGTCGCCCAGGGCGTGACCATGCTGGACCGCATTACAAATCTGCTGATTGACCGCGGGCCGGACATTCTATTTGCTATCGTCATCTTCATCATTGGCCGGTATATCGCCAAGCTGCTGAAAAACATCGCCGTGCGCATGATGACCCACGCCAACTACGACCACACCGTCATCACCTTCGTTAGCCAGATCATTTATTACGCCGTCATGGCCCTCGTCGTCCTGTCCGCCGTCAACAAGCTCGGCGTGCCGACGACGTCCTTTATCGCCGTCTTCGGCGCCTTCGGCTTAGCCGTAGGCCTGGCCCTGCAGAACAACCTGTCAAACTTCGCCTCAGGCCTGCTCATCCTCATTTTTAAGCCCTTTAAGGCCGGGGACTGGGTCAATATCGGCGGCGTCGAAGGCAGCATCAAGGCCATTCAGGTATTGAACACGGCCATCATCACCAAAGACAACAAAACCGTATTCATCCCCAACTCGCTCATTACCTCTTCCCAGGTCACGAACAGCTCCTACCTGGACGAACGGTTTATTCCCTTCCTCTTCGATATCAGCTACAATAACGACCATCACAAGGCCATCGCCGTCCTGAAGGATATATTCGCCAAAGACCCGCGCATCCTCAACAACGATACGATGGAAATCGGCATTAAAGAATTCGCCGACAACTCCGTCCGCATCGCCGCCTATCCCAAGGTGCGGCGCCAGGACGTCATCCCCACAACGTACGACATCATGTCGGCCGTAAAAGACGCCTTCGACGCTAACGGCATCGAAATCCCCTACCCGCAGCGCGTCGTATACGTACAAAAAGCGGAACAAAAAGACAACTGACATTCGCCGCACAGCAAAAAGGCCACCGCACCAAGCGATGGCCTTTTGTCATATCCTGTTTTACTATTTTAACAACTCGTACACCGAGGCTACCGTATCGTTCCACAGCGCGGCTGTTTCTCCCTCGGCGGCGATGGCTCCGCGGCCGGCTTCGCACTGGCGCTTTACCGAGGCCGGCGACGTGCCGTTATACGTGTTGCGCTGGTTTACGCACGTTTCGATGTCCAGGAAGTGGTGAATATCTTCGGCAAAGAGGGGGCTTATGGACTGCAGTTCGTCCAGCGTGAGCTGCTGCAGCACCTTTCCCTGCTCGATGCAGTAGTGGACGGCCTTGCCGACGACGGCATGGGCTTCGCGGAAGGGCAGTCCCTTTTTGGCCAAATAGTCGGCCATGTCCGTCGCATTGGAAAAATCGCTTTCCAATACGTCGCGCATATGCTGCCCGTTAACCGTCATCTTGTCGATCATGGCGGCGTAAATCGTAAGGGCAAATTTCAAGTTGTCGACGGCGTCAAACAGACCTTCCTTATCTTCCTGCATGTCTTTGTCGTAGGCCATGGGAATGCCCTTCATCATCGTCAGCACGCCCATGAGATGGCCGTAGAACCGGCCCGTCTTGCCGCGGACGAGCTCGCAGATATCGGGGTTCTTCTTCTGCGGCATAATGGAGGAGCCTGTGCAGTGGGAATCGTCCAATTCAATGAACTTGAATTCCGACGACGACCAAAGGATGAATTCTTCCGACAACCGGCTCAAGTGCATCATGAGCTGGGCCGCAAATTCCAGAAAGGCGATGATATAGTCCCGGTCGCTGACGGCGTCGAGGCTGTTGTCGTAAATCTTGCCAAAATGGAGCGTCCGGGCCACGAAGGGCTGATCCAAGGGATAGGTCGTGCCGGCCAGCGCGCCTGCGCCGAGAGGCATCATATCGGCCATATCCCAGGCGTATTTCAAATGAGCGAAATCACGGGACAGCATGGAGAAATAGGCCATCAGGTGATGACTGAACAAGATGGGCTGGGCCCGCTGCAGATGGGTATAGCCCGGCATGATGACGTCGCCGTACTTCTCCGCCGCTTTGACGATGGATTCCTGCAGCTGGATCATCAACTTCGCAATCGCGGCGATTTCCCGGCGCGCGTACATATGCGTATCCAGCGCCACCTGGTCGTTGCGGCTCCGGCCCGTATGAAGCCGTTTTCCCGCTTCGCCGATGGCGTCGGTCAGGCGCTTTTCGATATTCATATGAATATCTTCCAGCTCGACGGAAAATTCAAATTCACCCTGTTCAATCTGCTCGTAGATGGCTTTCAGCCCGGCTACGATCGCATCCTTATCTGCCGAAGAAATAATGCCCTGCCGTTCCAGCATCGTCGCGTGGGCAATGCTGCCGCAAATATCTTCCGCATACATGCGGCAGTCAAACTGGATGGAGGCGTTAAACTCTTCTACGCTTTTATCCGTGGCCTTCGTAAACCGGCCGCCCCATAATTTCATAGTACTAGTCTCTCCTTATTTTCCTGCTTTTTCTGCGTGCTGCTTCATGAGGGCCCGCATCTTGAGCGGCAGGCCGAAGAGGTTGATGAAGCCTTCCGCGTCGGTCTGATCGTATACGTCGTCTTCGCCGAAGGTGACGTATTCTTCGCTGTACAGGGAATACGGCGACGTAGAGCCGGCGCTCATGATGTTGCCCTTATAAAGTTTCAATTTAACCGTGCCTGTAACGGTTTTCTGCGTTTCGTTGACGAAAGCGTCCAGCGCTTCCCGCAGCGGCGAGAACCATTTGCCGTCGTATACGAGTTCGGCGTATTCGTTGGCGACCTTTTCTTTATAGTGATACGTATCCCGGTCTAAGCACAGGTATTCCAATTCTCTGTGCGCGTACATGATAATCGCTCCGCCGGGGTTTTCATAAATACCGCGGCTCTTCATGCCGACCAGTCTGTTTTCTACGATATCGACGATGCCGACGCCATTTTTCGCGCCGATTGCGTTGAGTTCCGTCAAGAGTTCGACGGCGCCCATCTTCTGGCCGTTGACGGCGACGGGAACGCCCTGTTCGAAATCAATCGTAACGTATTCGGGAACGTCGGGAGCTTTTTCCGGCGGCGTCGTGACCATATATACCATATCCTTCGGAGCGTTGGCCGGATTTTCCAAATCGTCGCCTTCGTGGCTCAGATGCCAGATATTCCAGTCCATGCTGTACGGATAGGGATTTTCTTCCGATTTATAATCGATGGGCACGCCGTGTTTTTCAGCGTAAACCAATTCGTCTTCACGGGATTTCATATCCCACATTCTCCAAGGAGCGATGAGCTTGATTTCCGGAGCCAAGGCCTTTACGGTCAATTCGAACCGAACCTGGTCGTTGCCCTTGCCGGTCGCACCGTGAGCGATGGCGTCGGCGCCTTCCTGCTTAGCGATTTCGACGAGCTTCTTGGAAATGAGGGGCCGGGCGAAGGACGTGCCTAACAGATATTTGCCTTCATATACGGCACCGGCTTTTACCGTCGGCCAAACATATTCTTCCAGGAATTCCTTTTTAATATCCATGATGTATACTTTGGAAGCGCCGGAAGCGTAGGCTTTCTTTTCGATGGCTTCAAAGTCGTCGGGCTGACCTACGTCAGCGCAGGCCGCGATGACTTCCGCGCCGGCATAATTTTCTTTCAGCCAGGGAATAATAACGGACGTATCCAAACCGCCGGAATAGGCTAAGACAATTTTTTTGATTTCACTCATGATAACTTCCTCCTCTATGCAACATACATGCTGTAACTGGTATTCTTGTCTACGGGTGTTAGTATACACCTATTTGAAATAATATGCAAGTATATTGCATAAATTTTTGTGAGATATTTAAAAAAAGAGCCGCAAGCCAATGCTTGCAGCTCTTTCTATGTCTTAATCTGCCCGTAATCTTACGGCGAATTACGCTTCGATTTCAGATACGACGCCTGCGCCTACCGTACGGCCGCCTTC